>JANLSA010000091.1:0-7614 GCA_031362085.1 Bacteroidota bacterium
ATTCCCTTTTTTTAAAATATCCATAGCCATAGCTGGTGTAATGGCATTCTGCATTTCTTTAGTTAATGTTTTCATTTTAATTTTTTTTATTTGTTTAATTAATTATAAATAAGCCGGCTCAATAAATTTTATTTTTTCAACAGTGATGTTTTTGGTTTTAGCATTTATCTCATAATCCTTTATTAATTCAAGTATATCATGAGCAATTGCTTTAGATTTAGAACAATCAATTATCACTTTTGAATTTGGTGGAATTTCATCCAACTCTTTTATTACACTTGCTTTATTAAAGAAAGAAACTTCTTCGGCTAATACAAGATGATGCACTTCATGTCCTTCTTCTGTTGTAACCGTTTCTTTCATGTAGTGAGAATTACGAAAGCTGTGGCGGAGTGTGTAAAAAATACCGAAAAGGATACCGATGGTAATTCCTTTTAATAAATCAGTTGCCAGTATGCCAACAACAGTAGCCATAAATGGAATAAACTGCTCCCAACCCAGTTTGTACATCTGTTTAAATAGATCCGGCTTAGCCAATTTATAACCTACCATTAATAATATGGCGGCTAAACTCGCCAGCGGAATCATATTCATCAAGCTTGCAATTGTAATAGCACTTATTAATAAGAATACACCATGCAGTATGGCTGATAGTTTTGTTTTACCACCAAATGAAATGTTTGCAGAACTACGAACAATTACTTGTGTAATAGGTAAACCGCCTATAAAGCCTGAAACAATATTTCCCAGACCCTGCGCCTTCAACTCCCTGTTAGTTGGTGTAACCCTTTTTTGTGGGTCCATTTTGTCGGTAGCTTCAACACATAGCAATGTTTCCAAACTTGCAACAATGGCCAAAACAATTGCAATTTTCCAAACCTCAAAATTTGTTATGGCAGAAAAATCCGGGAAAGTAAAAAAGCTGAAAAAATCAGATAAATTATTTGCCACCGGCAGCCTCACTACCTGGTCTTCTGCTAAACTGAAATTTAATGTTCCTGCCTTAAACAAATAATTCATTACAATGCCGAGTATTACAACCACAATCGGACCTTGTATTAGTTGAAATATTTTATGTTTTTTGATTAATACCTTATCCCATAATATCAGAATTGCTAATGAAATTGCCGCTATCAATAAAGCTCCCGGAGTTATAAAATCTAAAGCTTTCGTAATTTCAGAAAAGGTATTTTGACCGTCTGCCTGCAAAAATGCATCATCCCCTTCCGCATCTTTATCCCAACCCAAGGCATGGGGAATTTGTTTTAAGATAATTAAAAGCCCAATACCCGTTAGCATTCCTTTTATTACTGAAGAGGGAAAGAAGTAGGCAATAAAACCAGCTTTGGCAAAACCAAGGATTAGTTGAATTATTCCAGCTAATACAACGGCTAACAAAAAAGCCGGCCAAGAACCGAGTGTAGCAATTGAGGTTAATACGATCACAGCTAAACCGGCAGCCGGGCCACTAACACCAAGTGGCGAACCGCTGGCTATACCTACTATGATACCGCCAACTATACCGGCAATAATACCTGCAAAGAGTGGAGCTCCGGAAGCTAATGCAATACCAAGACACAAGGGAACCGCTACAAAGAATACGACTATACTTGCAGGAAGATCACTTTTAATATTAGCGAACATATTTTTGTTCATAAACAAATTAATTTGAAAAAATAAATAATAGATTGATGCCTGTCGGGATTAACAGGGCTTAGATTACAAATGACTATAGAAAAATATTAAACCTGGTCGGGGGGAATTTCTGGCAAAGAGAGGTAAGCAGAATATTTAAAATAAATATGATTTAAAACAAACAGGCAGCGGGTATTATTAAACTTAGTTACTAAAGAAAGCTGCTGATTTATTTTATCTTTTGATTCTTCTTTTTCAGTTTCGCCTGTTTTGGAATTATTTTTTTCCTCAGTATCTATCACAGCTATTGAAGTCTCATTATTTGTCCAAATACCTGAAACTGTTTCTGCTGAAACAGAAAGCAGGAGTAAAAGGATGAGTATTTTCAGCAGTTTATTTTTCACAAGTGCAAATCTAATTGTTGAGTATTATAAATCAATTTACCAATTGTAATCATTTTGTAAAATCAAATAACAAATATTGGCAGTAATTGTTCACAGTTGTATTATTTTTACTTTGAAACAACTGAATATGAAACCATACGAAATTCTGCTGGCCGAAAATAAATCATGGGCTGCAGGGCAACTGGAAAAAGATCCTGAATATTTTGACCGGCTTGCTCATTTACAAACTCCCGAATTGTTATGGATTGGTTGCAGTGACAGCCGTGTTCCAGCGAACCAGATTACTGCTACCGAGCCTGGTGAAATTTTTGTACACCGGAATATTGCAAACTTAGTAATCAATACTGACGTGAATGTGCTGAGTGTACTGGATTTTGCAGTAAATCATTTAAAAGTGAAACATGTAATTGTGTGCGGCCATTACGGATGCGGTGGTATAAAAGCAGCGCTATCGAATATTGATTACAAGCCGGTGCTGAATATGTGGTTTCGGAATATAAAAGATGTTTACCGACTGCACCGCAGCGAACTGGACAAAATAACCAATGAAGAAAAAAAATGGGATCGGCTTACTGAATTAAATGTTCAGGAACAGGTGATGAATCTTGCAAAGACATCTATTATTCAGCGGGCATGGAAAAATGAACAACGTCCCGATTTGCATGGCTGGGTATATGGATTAAAAGATGGTATTATAAATCCGGTATTTGATATGAAAGCAGGAACGCATATAGATGAATTATACGAGTATAACGATTTGTAAAATGGGTTTAAATATGTAGCAAATAATGTTGTAATAAAAAAACGACTGCTCCGGCTAAGTAGCCAATTAAAGCGAGCCATGCGATTTTTTTTAAGTACCAGCCAAATTGAATTTTTTCCATGCCCATGGCAGCCACTCCTGCTGCAGAGCCGATAATTAATATACTTCCACCTGTACCGGAACAATAAGCAAGAAATTCCCAGAAGTAATGATCAGTTGGATATTGATCAAGACTATACATTCCCTGTGCTGCCGCAACTAATGGCACATTATCAACGATAGCCGAAAGAAAACCAATGATAAGGGTGATGATATCGATATTGCCAATAGAATCATCTAACGAAACAGCAACTGAATTTAATATGCCGGTTGATTGTAATGCAGATACGGCTAATAAAATACCTAGAAAAAATAAAATACTGGGTGTGTCAATTCTTCGCATAGCATGATTTACCGAAAGCAATCCTTTTTCCTGTTCATCTTTCCCGCTATGAATCATTTCTGTCAGCAGCCACATCATTCCTAGTCCAAACATGATGCCCATATAGGGAGGTAAATGAGTTATTGTTTTAAAAACAGGAACAAATAATAAACAGGCTACACCAATAATAAAAACAGTTTTTCTTTCAAATGAAGTTGTAAATAATTTTTCTTTTACCAAATTAATTTTTCCTACATCGCCTTTCATTTGCATACTGATTACAAATGCAGGGACAAGAAAACAAACTAATGAAGGAACAAATGTTTTCAGAATAATATTTACAGTGGTTACCTGTTTTCCCATCCAAAGCATAGTAGTAGTTACATCGCCTATCGGGCTCCATGCCCCTCCGGCATTGGCTGCTATTACCACCAGTCCGGTATATAATAATCGTTCTTTATGATCAGGAATTAATTTTCGAAGCAGTGATACCATTACAATTGTTGTGGTAAGATTATCCAATACAGGAGATAGAAAGAAAGTAATAAAACCAATTATCCAAACTAATTTTTTCTTACTTGTGCTATTAATTTTCTCCGTTATAATTTCAAATCCATCATGAGCATCTATTAATTCTACAATGACCATAGCACCAAGTAAAAAGAAAAGTATGCCTGCTATTTCAGAAAAATGATGCGAAAGATTTTCCGTGATTAATTCTTTTTCATTGCCAGATAAAGCATACACCGCCCAGCATATTACACCCGTAAGCAATGCAGATGCAGCTTTGTTGATACGGATGGGATGCTCAAAAGCAATAGCTAAGTATCCCAGAATAAAAATGACAGCAATTAATAGGGTCATGTTTCAAAAATAACTAATTGCCGTATTAAAAAATTATCATCTCTTAAATCCTGTATTAAATCATTTACACATATCCACATTTACGAATCAGCAGACCAGCAAATTTGTTATTTTGCATCCATGTCTATTGAAGTTAAAAACCTACTCAAAATTTATGGCGAACAAAAAGCTGTAAACAATATTTCTTTTAAAGTTGGAAAAGGTGAAATTGTTGGTTTCCTGGGACCAAATGGTGCTGGCAAATCAACAACCATGAAAATTATTACCGGATATCTTGAACAATCGGGCGGCAATGCAATTGTATGCGGTAATGATGTTTCAGTAAGTCCACTGGAAACAAAAAAGAAAATCGGTTATCTCGCAGAACTGAACGCTTTGTACTATGATATGTATGTGAAAGAATATCTTGGTTTCATTGCAGCTACACATGGGATTAAAAACTCAAAATCAAAAATAGAAAATGTAATTGAACTGACTGGCCTAACAGTTGAATCAAAGAAAAAAATCGGACAGCTATCAAAAGGGTATAAACAAAGAGTGGGATTAGCAGCTGCATTGATTCACGATCCCGAAGTATTGATATTAGATGAGCCTACCAGCGGACTGGACCCTAACCAGATTATTGAAATAAGAGAAGTAATAAAAAATCAAGGAAAAGATAAAACAGTTTTATTCTCCTCTCATATTTTGCAAGAAGTAGAAGCCATCTGCGACCGGGTGATAATAATAAACAAAGGAGAAATTGTTGCTGACGATAAACTGAGTAATCTTCGAAACCGCTCTACTTCTAACATTGTGAACGTAAGTTTTAAAGAAGTTGCAGATAAAAACATGTTGCAAAATCTTTCTTTTGCAAAATCAGTTAAAGAAGCAGAGCCAAACAATTGGTTGTTTGAAACAAATAATCCTGAACAATTAAGAAAACAAATACTTGAACTCTCTTTGCAGCATAACCTCAACATCGTTTCTTTGCAAAGTGAAAGCAGGAGTTTAGAAGATGTGTTCAGGACGCTTACGCAAAAAGTTGAATAGAATTACCAAACGTAAAAGAGTGCGACGCAACGAAAGCCTAATAGAAATTCTACAGCCAGGTTAAAAAAAATACCCTTCAGTCCGCTTTAAGCGTACCGACGGTAAAACAAATATTAAATTTTCAATCTTAAATATTAAATAACATCATGAGTTACATTTCCGAAATTTTTGCAAGACAGATTTTAGATTCAAGAGGCAACCCGACGGTTGAGGTAGACGTGATAACCGATGAAGGTGCACTCGGTCGTGCAGCAGTACCCAGTGGTGCAAGCACTGGTATCCACGAGGCAGTAGAGTTACGGGATGGCGATAAGAAAAAATATGTGGGCAGAGGCGTTTTACATGCTGTAAAAAATGTAAATGAAATTATTGCACCTGCACTAATGGGCAATGATGTGGCGGACCAAACCGGTGTGGATGAAATGATGATACAATTGGATGGCACTGCAAATAAAGGAAAGCTGGGCGCCAATGCAATACTTGCTGTAAGTATGGCTGTTGCAAAAGCTGCCGCAGAAGAAGCGGCACTTCCCCTGTTCCGTTATATAGGAGGAACAAATGCAAAGGTATTGCCCATGCCGATGATGAATATTTTAAATGGAGGTGCACATGCAGATAATAAAATAGATTTTCAGGAATTTATGATTATGCCGGTTGGCGCACCCGATTTTAGTGAAGGATTAAGATGGGGTGTCGAAATTTTTCACACCCTTAAATCCGTATTGAAGAAAAAAGGATTTAGTACCAATGTAGGTGATGAAGGCGGTTTTGCACCCAATATTCAAAGCAATGAAGAAGCTATAGATACTGTGATGGAAGCAATTCATGCTTCGGGTTATAAAGCAGGTTCGCAAATCGTAGTAGCAATGGATGCTGCCAACAGCGAACTTTGGAATGCAAAAAAGAAAAAATATGTTTTTCATAAAAGTAGTGGTAAAGAACTGAGCAGTGACCAACTGGTTAAATTCTGGGAAAGTTGGGTAAAGCAATATCCCATCGTCTCTATTGAAGATGGTATGGCCGAAGATGATTGGAATGGTTGGGCAGCATTAACACAGGCAGTCGGGAAAAAATGTCAATTAGTAGGTGATGATTTGTTTGTAACAAATGTAACCAGAATACAACAGGGCATTGATAAAAGTATAGCGAATGCATTACTGGTAAAAGTTAATCAGATCGGAACGATTACAGAAACTATCAATGCAGTAACTCTTGCACAGCATAACGGATACAATACGATCATGAGCCACCGCAGTGGCGAAACAGAAGATACAACAATTGCGGATCTGGCTGTAGCTTTAAACTGCGGACAAATAAAAACCGGAAGTGCATCAAGAACGGATAGAATGGCAAAGTACAACCAGTTGATTCGTATAGAAGAAATTTTGGGCATGTCGGCAGTATATCCAAAAGGAAAGATTAAATTTGGCAAATAATAAGATGAATGACGAAAAGTGATGGATGGCTGTTTTATAATTCAACCATCCATCATCTAACATCCAATTATATGAAATACATCAACCACATTCCTGCATGGATTCGTAGCAAATACACTATCTCGCTTCTTAGTTTTTTAGCGATCATACTTTTTTTCGATAAAAATGATTTTTTTACTCAACAAGCAAGAAATGCTGAGCTCAACACTCTTTTGCTTAGTAAAAAACATTATGAAAAGGAAATAGCCGCCGACAAGCTTGAGTCAGAGCAGCTTAAAAACAATCCTGCCACTTCGGAGAAATACGCCAGAGAAAATTTCCTGATGAAAAAGGATAATGAGGATCTGTATATTATCCCTGAAAATAATGCTGAAAAAGTAAAATAAACACTCCTGCACAATAAGGCAATCCCGCCCCCGTTAATAATCCGGACACTTTCTACTTTCAAGGACAAACAATATTTTAGGACACTTTTAATGGATTTGCCAATGACCAACTTTACTCCCGAGGATTTATTGCTGTATTTGTACAAAGAAACTTCAGACAAACAGAACGTTGCTATCGAAGCCGCTTTGAAAAAAGACTGGACACTTCGGGAAAAGCTAAACGTGATGAAGACCTCTATGCAACGGCTCAACAAAATCAAAGAAAACCCAAGAACAGAAGTCGTGTTGAATGTATTGAACTATGCCCGCATTAAAGAAAAAGTTTAATTCTTCAATATTGGTATTAAGTTTAATTATTTTCGAAAGGAGATAGTTCTTATTTTTTACAACTATCGTATTACTTTTAAAATTTATGAGTCGCCCTGGCTCATGCGGTTAAAGGTTTATAACTTACTTGCCAGCAGGCAGGTCTTTTATCTCTTAGCTTATCTTGCAGTTATGACCAAAAAAGAACGTTACAAATTTGTCATCGACTATTTTGAAAAGCATGCTCCTGAAGCAGAAACAGAATTAATTTATGACAGCACCTATCAATTATTAGTTTCCGTTATTCTTTCTGCACAATGCACCGATAAAAGAGTGAATATGACTACGCCGGCCATTTTTAAAAAAT
>JANLSA010000095.1:0-12459 GCA_031362085.1 Bacteroidota bacterium
CCGGTAGCACGGTTGAGAAAAGGATTGTAAAAAAGTATAGAATCGTATTGATATGAACACACAACTAACTACTGCTCCGGGAAATGGAATAGAGAAAAGAAAAATACAGCAACAACCTGGATTGTTAAAGCTTTCTGCAAAAATTATCTCATATATTTTTCACCCGGTTTTTATTCCCGTTTATGTTCTCATTTTTTTATTAAAGGAGCAACCACACCTGTTTGTTGCACTTACCGGGGGGAAAAAAACGTTAACTGTTATTCAGTTTGCTGTAATGTATGTGATGTTTCCTGTGGTAACCGCTCTTTTATTAAAAGCATTAGGTTTTATTGATTCCGTTTACATGAAAACACAAAGGGACCGGATTATTCCCTATGTTATTTGTATGATTTATTATTTCTGGGTTTGGTATGTAATAAAAAACCAATCTATTTACCCGGACGAACTGATTCAGTTTTCACTTTCCATTTTTATCAGTTCAATTCTTGGTTTGATGAGTAATGCGTATATGAAAGTAAGTATGCATGCTATGGCAGTTGGTGCTATGGCAACTTTTGTACTCATTTTAGCATTACAGGGAATAATAAGTTCAGGTATTTATCTTTCTGCCGCCTTATTAATTTCAGGTTTCGTTTGTACTGCCCGGCTAATCGTTTCCGATCATACCAGTAAAGAAATTTATACAGGGCTGATTATTGGAATTGCTTCAATGCTGCTTGCAAAAATATCTTTTAATCTTTTCTAAGTAAATCATAAGCCGGGATTTGCTTTTCCAGGTTTACAATAACCTAATTCGGTAAACGAAAAAGTAGGAATGGCCAAAAAAACAAAAGCTCAACCATAGGGTACTACGTTGAGCTTGTTGTTAATCATCCATCCTTGGTGTGATCCTGTGTCCAATCAGCCGTTTAATATTTTTGAAGTTTCTTTATATTTTTTTGTGGGATGATATATAAAAAAACAGGTCCCGTTTTTTATCGTGTTAATTATTATTTTATTTTGATTTTGTGGTACTGCGGGGCAACCAAAACTGCGACCCATAAATTTGCTAAATTTTAAATAGTTGGCACCAACATATTCCGATCCATGAACAACAATCTTTCTCCGTTCTGCTTTATCATTTATTCCAGATTCGACACCATCAATTTTTAGTGCCAGGCCGTGTGAACCATAGTAAGTGGAACAGGTAATATAAAAACCAAGACTACTTTGTAATGATTCAGGTTTATTGGAAAATTTTTCGGCATATTCATTACCACTATTACGGCCATGCGCCACATAGGTCTGTAATAGCAATTTGCAATTCTCTATATCCACCAGGTACATCCTTTTTCTACGGCTACTTTGGCTAAAGTCACATATGGTAATTACCCCTTTGCGATGAATAAGATTTTTTTCGAGAAGAATATTATATCCTTTTACTGCAGATTCAAATGCTTCTTTAGGCAAACCAACTGATTGCAGTTTCAAACTGTCATATATAATAGTAGCCTCATTTTTTATTATGTCTGTTATACTCAATGAATCATTCGGTAATAATTGTTTTGTAAATAAAGGATTGGCTGCAGGATAATTTGAACTCGTACTGTGAATCTGTTTGTAGGGTAATAACAGAAACGACAATGAAAGGCATGACGCGGATATTGGTAATATTCGGTTTTTCAATTTAGGTACGGGTTTTATTCAAAGGGTAACGAATTGTTGAAAAAACACCTTTGAACAGGTTATATAAACGTGTGCAGGGACAAAAATATTTTCTGATTGTTATGAATGCAAGCAAAGTCAAGCAGTTTTTCCTGCTTAAACGATAAACTACTAAGAAGCAATCCGTAAAATCCGTTAAAAAACTGGTAATCTAGTTTTCCATGATCTTATTCACCTCTCGTTGCTTGTGAATAAACTCATTGGAATAGATGCGAACGAGTAAGATAAATAAAGATATGAGCAGAGGGCCGAAGATTAATCCGATAAATCCAAAAACTTTTAATCCAATGATTACGCCGAATACAGTTACCAGCGGATGTACATTCCCAATTTTCCTTGCCAGTGTAAAACGAAAAATATTATCAACAAGACCAACAATTCCAAATCCAAATATCAACATGATTATACCTTGAGTTGTATGTCCGTTTGCAAAAAAAAGAATGGCTAACGGTACATAGGCTAATGCAGCACCTACAACAGGAAGCATGGCAGTAATACAGGTTACCACAAACCAGAACCAGGGCTGATCGACGCCAATGAGTAAATAGCCAATTAAAGCAACGATACCCTGTAATAAAGCAATTAGTGGAATACCAATTGCATTTGAAATCACCATATTATTTACCTCTTTGCCCAACCGGTCTACATTATCATCATTCAAAGGGATATGCTCATAAATTGCGATTTCCATTTTTTTACCATTTACCAGCATAAAAAATAAAATAAAATACATAAAGAAAATAGTAGTGAGTGTATTGAAAGTTGCATTTAGCAATTGAGGGATTCCATTTGAAATTGAATCACCTAATTTATTAATGCTTTCGTCGCTTATTAGATCAATATTGAATTTTTGTTCTAGGTCGCCAACAATTTTTTTTAGTGCTTCCACCAATTCATTACTATGTTCTATTGCATAAGTTACTTTACTAGAAAGCATATTGACAAGAACTGCAATTGGGAAAAGTATTACAATCATGGAAAGCAACATAAGCAGAAAAGCCGCCAGCCCCTTTTTCCATTTTTTTACATAGCACAGATAAAACATCCATCGGTGCATAAGAATGTATAGAGTAACAGCACCCAGGAGTGCAGGAAGAAAAGTATACAATTCGAGAAATAATAAAACGCCAAGTAATACAAGGATAATAATGAAAAAGATCTGGCGAATTTGATTTTGATTTATTACGGGGCTATTCATGAAAATAAAGATAAAGAATTAATAGTCTCATCCCAACCTCATGTACTTACAAAACAAATTTTTTACAGATGAAGCCGGAGAATAAAAAGGACTATTTAATAATTTTAGTTCACTCAGCAGTATCTTTATTTTTAAATTCGTGAATTGTATAAAAAAATATTTTTCGCATTATTTTTATTTATTGCGGACAGACTTTATCCGCAACCGGCAACCGTATTTAAAGAAATACAGGCAGTCGATTCCATTGCATTAACAAAAAGCACTGCTTCTTTTTTTGCGAAGCTGTATAGTAAAACAATGGTACAGATTGAAGAGCAGTTAACCGAAATGGATACGGCAACTATAAGCCAGATCCGGAAATTAGAAATAAATTTTTCTAACTATTTTTTAAAAGCATGCAATAATTATAAAGATAGCGGCCATACAGACTCAGCCTGGAAGTCTTATTTTGAAACTTCAGGTATTTCGCCTTTGCAATTAAAACTACTTGGCATTAATGCACATATTAATGGTGATTTATGGCGGGCATTAAGGGATAGTTATTCCATATATGAGATTCAAAATATCAGCAAAACCGTTTTTCTATTTCATCAATCGTTGTTAAAAATTTATAACGATGTTTATCATGAAGCAATCGCCGAAAGCTGGAAAGTAAAAACATTGGATTTGCTTTCACTGGGGTTATCCGAACGATATGGGAAACATCTTTTACATAAATGGCGAAAACGACAGATAAAACTTGCAACACTTTATTATTTCAAACAAAACCGTTTTGAACAAAAAAGAAAAAGAACGGATAGAAAAAAAACACGGATTGATAATCTGATTATCTACAGGCTTTGAGTTTAATTCAATTTCCTGGCCAATACCAACGTATTTTTCATTTTCTCTTTTTTACCCTGCAGATTAAAGATTTCAGTATATAATATATATGTGCCTATCGGAAGTTTTAATCCTTTATCATCCAGTCCATCCCAGTTCCAGTAACCGGTTAATCCCAAAACTCCATTCCGAACAAGATTGCGAACGGGTCTGCCGGATGCATCAAAAATTGTTATGTTAGCTACATTACCAATGGCAGCCACTTTATATTGTATTGTAGCTATATCATCTCTGCCATCATTATCCGGGCTGAATACTTTTGGCGTTACTTCAATTGTTGCATTTACCAGCTGTGTTAATTTGTACTGTGAGTTTTTATACGTTGGTGTACCATACCCGGCAGTAGATGCTGCACTATGCCAGTTGTTTTCATTTTGTGTAGCTGCATCAGGATCTATTCTTTCTAAAGAAACCCCTTCGGCATTGTCAATCAGTTTAAAATGCCAGTCATCTTTATATTTCAATTCATCCACTATTACTCCCTGAAAATTTAAAAGCACCACATCCCCTTCATCATCTGAATAGGAAGGTAAGGTTGAAAGTACAAATACTTTATCAGGGCTTTGAACTAAATAATTTACCGAAAGATTATCTGCATCTTCTGTTACAACAATATAATCGCCGGGAAAAATATAGACAGGGGAAGTGCTTATTAATTTTTGAGAACTTACTATACCACTACTATTACGGTTTGCGATGTAAATTTTTGAAGCATCAAAAATTTTATTGCTTCGGTTATAAAACTCTGCGTAGTCGTATCCTCCGCTACGGGGGTTAAAAAGTATTTCATTAATAATTATTTCATTTGCGGTGGCTTCCACCGGCAAACCAACTCTTGCCTTATTACTGTTTCCGATATTATTGTTTTTACAATCCGAAATATTGGAAGCAGTGACAGTATAAATTGTATTAACCTGCAATGTTGCTGAACTATTTAATTGCACCGTATTAAAAAGCGGTGAAAGTGTAATAGCCGAAGAAAGAGTAATACCACCATCAATGATATAATTTGAAACAGTTGCTCCTTTTAAACTATCAATCGGTTCATTAAACTCAAGAATAATGGTTGTATTATTAATTGTATATGCATTTTTCAGTTTTGGAGCTTCCGTATCATTATTTATGGCATCAATGGAATTCTTTTTACCGGGTGTTCCTCCTTTTGTATCCACACTTGCTTTCCAGTTGCTCATTCCTGCACAGGGGCTTTTTGTATCTATCATTTCAAAACTCCATCCACCATCCACTTTTACTACATTTTGATACCAGGATGATGAATAAGAAACGGAATGAATTATTTTTCCATTAGCTGAACGAAGGAATAATTGGTCGCCATCATTATCAAGCGAAGGAAAACTGGTGACAGAAATAGTAGTTCCGAAAGCAGACATTGCAGCTACCGCACTACCCGTACAAACAATTACAAAACTATCAGCTTGTAAAATAAAATTTGGCATGGGCCCGCTTACGCCGGTTAAATCCCCAATTCTCCATCCCGATAAACTTATCGGAGCAGCCGTTGTATTTTTTAATTCAATCCATTCATTGGTGGGTAATACAACAACGGGTGTGGGGTCCGCCATTATCTCATCTATTACAACATCATATCTGTTTTGAGCAAAGGATGCAGTATAAAAAACAACTGACGTAAGTATGAAAACGAGTTTTCTCATACTACAAGATAATTAATACAACACAAACGAAAACATTTGCATAAAAAAATGTAATTAAATTTTGCATATTAAGTATTGACATATATTTTTGCGCACATCATGAAAATGAATAAACATACAAAACGCACAATAAAACAATCCGCCTGAGGCGGAAGGTTTGCAGCGTTATGTATATCATTATATAAAAGCTTTAAAGACCTTCCAAAACAGGAAGGTCTTTTTTTGTATAACCTCACCCTAACTCTTCTCCGGAAGATAAGGGGATAAAAATAAAAAAAATGAAAGTTGCAGTAGTAGGTGCCACAGGATTAGTTGGCACAAAAATGCTCCAGGTATTAGCTGAAAGAAATTTTCCGGTAACGGAATTAATACCCGTTGCATCAGAAAAAAGTATTGGTAAAGAAGTGGAGTTTAAAGGGGCTAAATATAAAGTGGTAAGCATGACAGATGCTATTGCAGCCAAACCAGCTGTTGCAATATTTTCAGCGGGTGGTGCTACCTCATTGGAGTGGGCACCGAAATTTGCTGAAGCGGGTATTACAGTTATTGACAATTCAAGTGCATGGCGGATGGATGCTACTAAAAAACTGGTAGTGCCTGAAATAAATGCAGATGCTTTAACGAAAGATGATAAAATTATTGCAAACCCAAATTGCTCTACAATTCAAATGGTGGTTGCATTGAACCCACTGCATAAAAAATATAAAGCAAAAAGAATTGTTGTTTCCACGTATCAAAGCGTAACAGGTACGGGAGTAAAAGCCGTAACGCAATTGATGAATGAAAGAAACGGGATCGTTGGTGAACGAGCATATAAATATCCAATAGACTTAAATGTAATTCCACAGATCGATGTGTTTTTGGAAAATGGCTATACCAAAGAAGAAATGAAAATGGTAAAAGAAACTTGCAAGATTATGCGTGACGATTCTATTCGTGTTACGGCAACCACAGTTCGCATTCCGGTTGTTGGGGGTCATAGCGAAAGTGTGAATATTGAATTTGAAAATGATTTTGATTTGAATGAATTAAAAACGCTTTTACAAAATTCACCGGGTATTGTTGTGGTGGATGATATTGAAAATCATTTATACCCGATGCCGATGGATGCGCATGAAAAAGATGATGTGTTTGTAGGAAGACTCAGAAGAGACGAAACACAACCAAACACATTAAATCTTTGGGTAGTGAGTGACAATTTAAGAAAAGGTGCTGCTACGAATGCGGTGCAGATTGCAGAATATCTTGTTGCGAAGGGGCTGCTCTGATAACTCCTTTAATAAAAAATTACCGGTAAGGCAAAATATTTAAGACAACCTTATCCTTCTGTTGCCCGGTTTAGAAAAATTATCAATGGTTGTAATGTAACAAATGAATCAACTGTTTTTTTCAACAACGTTTTTGACAGAACATCTTTGTCTTTCAAAATTGTGAAAGCGATAAATGATTTCAATTTTAAATATTCGGCAGCAGCATTATCTGCCTCATATCCTTTAGGTACCCGTGTAAGTGAAAATTCTTTACTTCGATCCAAATCTTTATAAACCGATTTAAATTTCTTTGTACCAATTATTTTTTTAAATTCATCAAAACAATAATCAACCTCTTGCCGCACTTTATTTAATTCGGGTTGCATAGGTTGATAGATGCCACCACCAATAAATAGTTGCCCCGGCTCCAGGTGAAAATAATATCCGGCAGTGTTCATCGCTTTTCTTCCGCCCTTATTAATGCTTGCACCAAAATTTGTTTTGTAAGGCGATTTGTCTTTGCTGAAACGAACATCCCGGTTGATGCGGAAAATACAATCTTTTGCTTTCAGCGATGCAATGGATTTATCTTTTTTACCATATGCGTCAATTACCTGTTGAATGAAATTCAGAAAGTCAGCTTTTGCCAGTTCATATCTTTTCCGATTGACTTCGAACCAGGGCCTGTTATTATTTTTCTTTAAATCATTTAAAAATTTTAATGTGGATGATTTTAACATTTTATAAAATATATTTTAAAATAAAAAACTGTTTCTAGTACCTCCCTTTAGAGCCTGTCCCGATTCATCGGGAGGATGGTAGGATCATACTTAAAAACTCTTCTTCCGAAATAATTTTTACTGTATTTAGTTTTTTTGCCTTGTCCAATTTACTTCCAGCATCTTCCCCCACTACCAGGTAATTCAGTTTTGCACTTACACCACCCAATAACTGACCGCCATTTTTTTCTACCATCGTTTCAGCATCACTTCTTTTTAAAGTGGGTAATGTTCCGGTAAATAAAAATGACTGACCTTTAAGATTGCCCGCCGCTGTCAATTCTTTTTTTTCATTTTTTAATTGCAATCCAATTTCTTCTAATTGCTTAAGTAAATGAAGATTTTCGTTGTTGCTGAAAAAATGATGAATACTCCCCCCCACTTTCGGACCTACATCTTCCAGGTTTTGTAAATCTTCCAACGAATAATTTTTTAAATCCAGTAAATGATTAACTGCTCTTGCTAATGTTTTAGCAGTTGTTTCTCCAACAAAGCGAATACCTAAAGCAAACAGTAAACGATGCAAAGGCTGGTTTTTTGAATTGTTGATTGCAGATTGCAAATTATCAATTGACTTTTGACCAAATCCTTCCAGTTCGCCAATCTTTTTAAAATCGAGATTATAAATTCCGGGGATATCTTTTAATAAACCCATTTCATAAAATTTTCTGACATTCGCATCGCCGAATCCGCGGATGTCCATAGCATCTTTACTTACAAAATGGCTGATGCGTTCAATTACCTGGGCGGGGCAATCAATATTTACACAACGCCAAACAGCCTCTTCTTCTTCTTTAAATAATTTACTGTTGCAAACCGGACAATTTTTTGGAAAAATAATTTTCTTTTCTTTACCTGTTCTTAATTCAGGCATTGACTTAACTATATAAGGTATCACATCACCTGCTCTTTCCACCAGTACAGTATCTCCAATCATTAAATCTTTTTCCTTTATCACTTCTTCATTGAATAGGGATATTGAGGAAACCGTTACGCCGCCAATTGGTGTGGGTTCTATTTTCGCAACCGGAGTTATCGATCCCGTTCTGCCAACCTGAAATTCTACATTCAACAATTTACTGGTGCCTTGTCTTGCTTTAAATTTATAGGCAATTGCCCATCGTGGATGATGCGATGTAATTCCCATTTTATCCTGCAAAGCCAGGTCGTTTACTTTTATTACCATCCCGTCAATTTCATAGGGCAGCCCATCTCGTTTTTCTTCAAACTCATTGCAGTATTTTATTACACCTTCAATTCCACTCACCACTTTCATTTCTTTTTTCGGACTACGAAAACCACAATTCCATAACAAATCAATAGATGTGGAATGTTTCGTAAGATTTTCAGGTATCTTTTTACCTTTTAATAATGTATAGAAACTGATATGATATACAAAAGCTTCAAGATTTCTTTTACTTACTTCGGCGGAATCTTTAATTCGTAAGGTACCACTTGCAGCATTGCGTGGGTTTGCTAATGGGGCATAACCTAGTTCAACCAGCCCTTCATTATATTTTTTAAAATTGGTTTTATTAATCAGCACTTCGCCTCTTATTTCTACTTGCTGCAATCCATAGTCAGAAAATTTTGCTGAGAGCGGAATCGTTTTTATCTGTTTTACGTTTGTCGTTATTTCATCACCTTGTACACCATCACCTCTTGTAGCACCCCGGACCAATAAATCATTTTCATAAACCAAAGAAATACTTCCGCCGTCAAATTTTGGTTCCACACAATATTCTATTTTATCTTTTCCGGTAAGTTCCCTTGCTTTTCTGTCAAAATCAATTAAGTCGTCACTATTATAAGAATTATCTAATGAAAGCATGGGAACTAAATGTTGTGCTGCTGGAAATTCTTTGGTTAATCCTTTTGCTACTCTTTGTGTAGGAGAATCTTTTGTAACCAATTTTGGATTTTCATTTTCAATTTTTTCCAATGATTTATAAAGCTGATCATATTCAAAATCTGAAATCAACGGGTCGTTTAGAATATAATAACGGTATTCATGGAAGCGAAGAGTTTTTCTTAAATCATCCAGATCTTTTATTGCGACAGAGCCTGCTTTTGTTTTTTTGATAAGCTGATGCGTTATCTGCTGCAACTGTCGGATAGTATCTGCTGAAAACATAAATGGAATTTTGAACACTAAAGTTAAGTGCAAGAATAAATTTTAAAATAATTTTTTAAATTGATTCCTGAAAATGTTGTGTTGAGAAGGAGTAATAAAAATTTATATTACTTAAAGAGACTTTGCCTCCACTAATTTCGGGGGTAATAAAACTTCCTGTATAAAAGTTTTGCCACTCATATGATCCAGCATTCTTTTAAAAACAAGCTTGCCCAGGTCATACCCGTTTGTTTCCACATACGTTATTTCGGGTTCATACAATGTTGGGATAAAACTATCGTTGCAGATGGCTATAACAGCTATATCATCCGGAATTGTCAATTTTAATTTCTGAATACTTTTCATTACACCTGTGAGCACCTCATCGCTCATACAAAAAATTACTTCCGGTTTGGTTTTCGATTTTAAATGCCGGGTTGTTTCCAGCTCAGCTTCTTTTGATGAAATTGCATTAACCGTAATCAGGTTTTTTACTAAAATTTTATCTGCCAGAAATGTCTTAAACGATTTTTGTCTTTTTCTTGTAATCGATAATTCAGGATTTCCAAATATGGCTAATATTTTTTTATAACCGCAGCTGATAATTTTTTGTGCTGCAAGACTTGCAGCTTCCTCATCATTAATCCTGACTTTATCACAGGCTTCATATTCGGGTACCCGGTCAAAAAAGATAACTGGTGTATTATCTTCTGTCATTTTTAAAAAAGGTTTAATATCTTTTGTGTGCCCGGATATCGAAATAAAAACGGCAGCTACCCTGTTTACGCGACAAACTTTCAAATTATCCAATTCAGTTTCGGGGCTGTCTCCGGATTGAAGTATGAGTAATGAGTAATTATTTTTTTTCGCTTCTTCTTCTGCTGCTGTTATAAAAGAATGATAGAAGTAATAGGATATGGAAGGAATGATTATTCCGATTAACCGGCTTTTATTTGTTCGTAAACTGATGGCATAGGCATTTGGCTCATATTCCAGCATAGCAGCTGTTTCAGTTACTTTCTTTTTTGTTTCATCCGAAATATCTGGATGATTCTTCAAAGCCCTTGATACAGTAGAGATACTTATATTCAATGCCTTTGCAATATTTTTTAAGGTAGCTCCGGCAGACATATGGCAAAAATTGATTTTAAAGTCAAATTTATTAACAGAAATCCTTTCCGCAAACTTGTTCGCAATCGTTTGCAAATCTAATTCTCATTTATGACAAATACGAAACAAACTAAGTTGATATATTTATAACCTGTTTATTCCCAAAAATTTTATTATTTTTTAACGTTTCAATCTTTTAATGCTAATGCTTATGTCTTTAAAAAAACTACTCAAACTCGTAGTTCTTCCTGCAATGCTGTTGATTGCTCAGCAATCTTTTGCTCAGGACAGAACCGTTGCCGGTAAGGTAACTGACTCCAAAGACGGATCACCAGTAGCCGGTGCATCTGTAGTTCCTAAAGGAACTTCAAAAGGAACATCAACTGCAGCAGATGGCTCATACAGTCTATCTGTAGGTGCCGGAGTAACCACACTTGTTGTTACCTCTGTTGGTTATGACAAGTTCGAAATTGATATTGCTGGTAAAACTTCCGGCAATGCTTCTATTGTAGCTAATGCTTCCAATCTCGGTGAGGTTGTAGTAAGTACGGGTTATGGTACAAGAAAAGTAAAAGATGCTACAGGTTCTGTAGCAGCTATTACAACAAAAGATTTTAATAGAGGAGTTATTTCAACTCCGGAACAATTGTTTCAGGGTCGCACTCCCGGCGTAACTATTACACCCGGAAATGGTGAGCCAGGAGCAGCTGCTGTTATTAATATCCGGGGTACATCATCTATCCGTGGTAACAACGATCCATTATATGTAGTGGATGGTGTTCCTTTAGATGGTGGAGGTACATCGGGTAATGCAAGTGGAATTGAAGGAAGTTCAACACCAAAAAATCCGTTGATCTTTTTAAATCCCGCAGATATTGAAAGTATAAGCATTTTAAAAGATGCTTCTTCTGCAGCTATTTATGGTTCTCGTGGTGCAAATGGTGTAATTATTATTACTACAAAAAGTGGTAGAGGCAAAACGGGTGCTTTTTCTTTTAATAGTAATACAAGTGTATCAAGAACTGCTTCGAGATATGATTTATTAAATGCTTCAGATTTTTTGGCTGCTGTTAAAAAAGCAAATATTGATGCTGGTACGAGTCCTGCAGATGCTGCTTTAGCAGTTCTGAATAATGATAAAGGGGGAATGACTGACTGGCAAGATGAAATTTTTCAAACAGGAGTTTCTCAGAATTATAATCTTTCATGGGGCTTTTCTAATAAAGGAACTGCTTTAAGAGTAAGTGGATCTTATGATAACCAGGAAGGTATTGTGAAAAACAGTGAATTAAAAAGAGTAACTACCCGCGCCAATTTTTCTCAGAAATTTTTGAAAAGTGAAAAATTAAGATTGGACGCAACACTTACTTTTTCAAATGTAAAAAACAGGTATGCTCCAAATAGTAACAACGCAGGTTACCTGGGAAGTTTGATTGGAGCTACAATATCCTATAATCCAGCATTTCCAATTTTTGGTGCAGATGGTCATTATTATGATCCGGGTGATGGTAACAGAAACCCTGCAGAAATGCTTGCTTATTTTGATGATCGGGATAATATCAAACGCCTGTTAACTAATATAAGTTTAAGTTATGAATTTGCAAAAGGGCTAACCTATAAGGCAACTTATGGTTACGATAATACGAAGAGTGCCCGTACAGCATTTGCTGATCCCCGTTTAAGTTCTGCTGTTGCAGGGGGTACTACAAATGTATATGGCGTAGATTATGGTAATGGAATTTCTGGAAAC
>JANLSA010000397.1:0-6488 GCA_031362085.1 Bacteroidota bacterium
AATTCTTTCTATAGCCGACTTATATTTTTCCATTATCACTTTTCGTTTCATTGAAAGTTTAGGTGTCATCTCACCACTTTCAACACTCCATTCATCTGCCAGCAGTTCAAATTTTTTTATTTGTTCTACATGATTGAAAAATTTATTAAAGCTTTCCACGAGTTCTTTATAAAAATCCATCACTTTCTCATTTTTGATTAAATCAATATTTGAAAGATTTATTATTCCATTATGCCTTGCCCATTCTTGCAAAATTGGGAATGAAGGAACGATTAAAGCACCAACAAATTTCTTTTCCGCCCCCACTACCATTACCTGTTCTATATACATTGATTCTTTTAATTTACTTTCTATAGGCAATGGGGCTACATATTTTCCACCACTGGTTTTAAACAATTCTTTTTTCCGGTCAGTAATTTTTAAATATTTATCATCCACCAGCATTCCGATATCACCGGTTTGAAACCAACCATCTGTAAAAACTTCAGCAGTTAAATCAGGTCGTTTGTAATAACCTACCATTACATTGGGACCCTTTGTAAGTATCTCACCATCTTCAGCAATTTTTACCTCTACACCATCTAATAAGGGGCCTACCGTTCCAAACTTTCTGCCTTTTACATTATACCTGTTTACTGCTATTACCGGACTTGTTTCGGTAAGACCATAACCTTCCATAACACTAATTTTTGCTGCGGTAAAAATTTTTATTAATCTTACCTGGCATGCTGCACCACCGGTTACAATACATTTTATATTATTACCCAATGCCTCCCGCCATTTGCTGAAAATTAGTTTATTGGCAATGCCCAACTGAAGGTTGTACCACGACCCATTATTTTTATTTATTTCAAATTTTTCGGCAAGATCATGCGCCCAGTAAAATAATTTTCTTTTGACACCTTTTAAATGACCGCCTTTGAACATTATTTTATCATACATTTTTTCAAGTAATCTTGGCACCGTGGTAAACATATGAGGTTTTACTTCCTTCAAATTGTCGGCTATCGAATCAAGACTTTCTGCATAATAGATAGAAGTGCCTCTAAACAGATATAAATAACTTACCATTCTTTCAAAAATATGATTCAAGGGTAAAAAACTAAGCGACCTCAAATTTTCCCCCGGAGGAAAACATTTTATGCTTTCTAGTACATTACTCAAAATATTTTTATGCGAAAGCATTACTCCTTTTGGTGTACCTGTGGTACCAGATGTATAAATGATTGTAGCAAGATGGCTTTCATTTATTTTTTCAGCAATCAACGGAATTTTTGCGAGGGCTTCTGCTGTTGAAAGATTCAAAACTTCTTTCCAATGTCTTGCATTTGCAACATGCTCAAATGTAAAAATCTCTTTCAGTGATGGCACCCGGTTTTTTATACTCAGTACTTTATTAAATGTTTCTTCATCATTTACAAAAACAATTTTCACTTGTGCATCATTGAGCACAAACTCCAATTCGTTCACATTAATGGTGGGGTAAATCGGCGTAAGCAATGCACCGATCTGCTGCACTGCCATATCCAGCATCAGCCACTCAGGTCTGTTCTTACTTAATATTGCTACTTTATCTCTGCCTTCGGCACTCATATCACCACAACTTATTTCTAAATTCAACAAACCACTACCGAGGCGATCAACGATGTCTTTTACATCCTGAGTACTATAGGCTCTCCACTTACCATTTTCTTTCGCAGCCAGCATGTCCGGCAGCGGTTGTTTTTGTAAATGATAACTGATACAGTCAAACAATCGTTTTGGTTCCATCTTGGTTATTCTATTTAAGAAAATTCAAAAAAGTTATGGCAGCAAAAAAGGGAAAGTAACAATTTATGCTAAAAATAAAAAATCCCGCCATATGCGGGACTATTATTTTAAATACTGATTTATTTACTGTGACTGATAATATTGACCAGCGGGCATTTTAAAAATCCTGCTTTTTTGAAAATTAGTGAAGGCCGCATATTTTTCGTTGTTTGTTTTTATCCAATTGTCGTACACAGCCAGGTTTTCTACCGTTCCAAATAACCACTGATTGTATGCTTCAAATATTCCTTCCCGTATCAGTTGCAACTGATAGTCGAACAATTTAAAAGGAAATTTTGTTGAGTTATTTGCAAACCAATCTAAAATAAACCGGGTTCTTACCATGGTTAGTATTTCAGTAGTAACCCCTTTATTTGCAAGCGAAAATTGTTTGTTCATTGAGGTAAGAAATGCTTTTGAAAATTCGCTTTTGTTTTTATCCAGGTCTTTCAGTAACTCATTTTCTAAAAATAATTTTTCTTTGTAACCATCGAGCAATAATTTTTTCATAGCCGCACCTCGTTCAGTCATACTTTCCATATTCACAAATATTTCTCCGTAAACAAGACTCCACACTTTGTCTTTTGTGAAAAAATAATGTTGTGCTGCATTGTAATAGTTTCCACTGAAAGCAGGATCTGCCTGAATGCCTTTTTCCCATTGATCGATGGCTGTAAAATCTTTCAAATCCCAAAGTAATTCGCCATACTCGCTATACAACGGTCCGCTTTTCGGAAATTTTTTCAATGCCTTTTTGTACATCTTTTCGCAATCTTTCACTTCTTCCAATGCCTTAAATACATTTCCGGCAATTTGAAATGTCATTACATCCGCATCATCTCTGTCAATCAGGGCTTTTGTTCCTTCCAAAGCTTTTACAAAATCTCTTTTGTAATAAAACGCCATGACTAAATCTTTCTGCAATTCCAGATTGTTTTTATCTTGTTGTAATGCACGGTTTAAAACTAGTATGGCATTATCATAATCGCCGTTACGTAAAAAACTCTGTGCAGTTTCCCGCATTTGTTTTACATCATCTACCGGTTGACAAAAAATGTTTTGCAACAGGCTACAAGAAAGAAGAACCAGAAATATTTTTTTCATTAAACTACAATTTATACAAGAGAGACGATTGTCATTTCGAACGGGCTGCAAGTTAAAAATTATTTTTTGTTTTTTTTGTTAAACTACAGTTTAACTCCGTCAAATTATTTTAATAGTATCGCCGGGGTTAAAGCTTTTATATCATATGTGTAAGCAAACCATCCCGCAACTTAGGCTCAAACCAGGTGCTTTTTGGTGGCATAACATTGCCACTATCCGCTATATCAAATAACTGATTAATGGTTACGGGAAAAAAACTAAAAGCAACTTTCATTTCGCCACTATCCACTCTTTTTTCCAATTCCCTTAATCCGCGGATGCCACCAACAAAATCAATCCGCTTATCGGTACGCTGATCTTTTATGCCCAGCAATTTTTTCAAAATATTGTTAGAAAATATTGTTACGTCCAACACGCCAATCGGATCATTTGTATACGTTCCTTTTCTTGCAGTAAGTATATACCAATTACTATCAAGGTACATTCCAAACTCATGAAGCGTGGATGGTTTTACAGCCTCCATACTATGTGTTATGGTGAAGTCTTCCTGTAACACACTGATGAACTCTTCTTCAGTATGGTCATTCAAATCTTTTACGACCCGGTTATAATCTAATATTGCTAACTGGCTGGCTGGAAATATAGTCGTAAGGAAAAATTTTGCTTCTTCGCTGTTTGGTAATTCCTTGCTCAATTTTGCAGCCGATGCACATCGATGGTGCCCGTCGGCAATATAAGTGAAGGGGACATGGGTACTAAACAACTGTGTAATGGAGTTGATTACATTATCCATGTCTATTATCCAGATGGAATGTTGTATGCCATCATCAGCCTTAAAATCATATTCAGGTTTACGTGTAGCCTTCCAACCATTAATGAGTGAATTCACTTCCATAACATCACGATAAGCAAGAAACACATTACCGGTTTGTGCTTCTATCGTACGCATGTGGTCTATTCTGTCTTTTTCTTTTTCTGGCCTTGTAAATTCATGTTTCTTAATGATATTATTATAATAATCTTCAACTGATGAAACACAAACCAAACCAGTTTGGCTTCTTCCGTTCATGACTAATTGATAGATATAATAACAGGCTTTTTCTTCTGTTGCTAAAAAACCATCTTTGATAAACTGCTGTAAATTTTCGTTGGCTTTTTGATAAACTTCTTTACTGTGTGTATCGATACCGGGTGCCAGATCTATTTCAGATTTGGTTACATGCAAAAAAGAGAGGGGGTTATTAAATGCAGCTGTACGGGCTTCATCACTGTTCAGTACGTCATAGGGCGGTGATGCCAGTTGCTTCGAAATTTCTTGCTTTGGTCTTAATGCTTTAAAGGGTTTTATAATTGCCATCTGTTTTCAATTGAGTATTTATATTTTCTCTTATCCTTTTTTATTTGCAAAATCTTTCATCAGATCCGTTATTGCTTTTACACTTTCCATGGGCAAAGCGTTGTACATAGAAACCCGAAATCCACCCACACTTCTATGACCTTTCACTCCGATCATATTTTCTTTTTTACAGAGGTCCATAAATTCTTTTTCCAATGTTGAATCATTCATTACAAATACGGCATTCATACTACTGCGATCTTCTTTTGCCACTACCCCTTTAAATACCGGAAGACTATCTAATGTGGTGTAAAATAATTTTGCTTTTGCATTATTATTTTTTTCAATAGCATCTACCCCGCCCATTTTTTTTAACCAGCGAAGCGTAAGCACAACGACATATACTGCAAACACCGGTGGCGTATTTATCATACTCTCTTCTTTAATATGATTCCGGTAATCAAGTATAGTTGGTAATGGACGGGTTACTTTCCCCAAAATATTTTTATTAACCACTACCAGGTTTACACCTGCTGCCCCCATGTTTTTTTGAGCACCAGCATAGATTAAATCAAACTTATTAAAATCCAAATGGCGGCTGAGTATGTCACTACTCATATCCGCTACTAACGAAACTCCGCAATCATAAGGAATGTTTTTCCATTGAGAACCTGCAATTGTTTCATTTGTGGTAATATGCAAATAGGCTGCAGTCGGGCTTACGGAAAGATTTTTGGGAATGGAAGTATAATTTGAATCTTTAGTTGAGCCGGCAATTTCTACATGTCCGAATAACTTCGCTTCTTTTATTGCTTTTGCTGCCCATGTGCCTGTATCCGTATAAGAGGCCAGTTCGTTTTCATTCAGTAAGTTCATGGGTATTTGCATAAACTGTGTAGTAGCACCGCCGTGCATAAACAATACTTCATGATCGTTGTCAAGCTGCATCAGCTCTTTTACCAAAAACCTGGCTTCATTCATTACTGGTTCAAATAAACTGGTACGATGTCCAATTTCAAGAATTGATAAACCTGTATTATTGAAGTCAAGAATAGAACGACTTGCTTCCTCAAAAACTTCTTTTGGTAAAACAGAAGGACCAGCATTAAAATTATGAATCATCGCAGTTTCTTTCTTCGCTTTTAATTATTGAAGTTGCAAAGAAACAAAATTGTAGTGGGATGTAAGAAAACAAAAACCGGGCTTCGGTAAGAAAACCCGGTTTTATTCGATTGACTTAATTTTATTTAACCACAACAAATTTGTGTACTTCTGACTTTTGTTTTCCATCGAGCCGGACAAAATATACACCAGGCTGAAGTTTTTCAGTTGCTATATAGAGTGTATGGGTGAAATTAAAAGTCTGAACTACTCTGCCGTTTATATCTATTACTGAAACATATGCCTGTTGAGTTAAATTTGTTTGTACAACTACTTTCTCACCTTGTTTAGGTATAGTGGGCATCACTTTCAGCAAAGTGTTGGCTGGAGCTTCGCGGGGAATTGCTGTAAAAATATTTCGGGCACCCGAGATTGTGATATTAAAAACATCTGTAATGCAACCGGCTCCATCTGTAACGGTATAAGTTGTATTTGTTGTTGGGGAAACAGTTATTGTTCTTGAAGTTTCGGTAGTACTCCAGCTATAGTTCCCAATCCAACTAGCTGTAAGTAATGTAGGCGTACCAGAAGCGATAGTTATATTATTTGTTTTATTTACCTCTTTCATTATGGTGAAGTTGTCACGTATCTGCCCATCAGCACAAATCCATTTTGCGTCAAGGCGATTATTTTCTACTTCAAAAAACAAAGTACCTCCGTTTGTTACATCAGAATAATACATAGCATCATGAGGGTAGCCGGAAGTAGAACCTCCTAACTGGCCTGCTGAACCTACAACGGCATAAACAATTCCATTTACGACATCTGTCCCGTTTTTTGTATAAATACAAGAGTTAGCTGTTCCATTATATTTTGCACTGGACGTACTCACGGCTTGTGTTGCAGGAACATATGTACTTTCAACTCCGTAGTGTCCATTGATTAAATAGCTTCTTTCGTAACTGTGGCTGTGTCCATTTAATACCATATCCACTTTATATCTTTCCAATATTCTCACTACTCTTTCCCGCATATTTATCAGTTCTGTTTCTGTATCGCTGTTATGAGATCCTTTTGTATAAGGTGGGTGATGAAAATAAGCAATGGTCCATTTCTTTGTATTAGCCGCCAGATCTGC
>JANLSA010000422.1:0-4190 GCA_031362085.1 Bacteroidota bacterium
CGGTGAAGTATTATCTCTACGACCGCGCTGCGAAGAAGGCGAAGTTCATCTTCAGCAATACGTGATTTTAAATCACTATCACTCATTGCTAATACGCCTTTTATAAAATCTATTTTCTTTAACATCTTAATTCAATTTGAAATTTCTAAATTCTTATGCTGTTTGTAAGTCTCTTCTTACAATAAACTTTGTTTTGATTGGCAATTTCCCGGCTGCTAAGGATAAAGATGCACGGGCTACTTTTTCATCTACACCATCCACTTCAAATAAGATACGACCTGGTTTTACAACCGCAGCCCAAAACTCCAGGTTTCCTTTTCCCTTACCCATCCTTACTTCGGCAGGTTTACGGGTAATCGGTTTGTCAGGGAAAATACGAATCCAAACATTACCTTCTCTTTTCATTTCACGGGTTAACGCCTGACGTGCAGCTTCTATCTGACGGTCAGTAATCCAATGCTGATCCAATGCTTTTAAGGCATACGATCCAAAAGCAATTGTTGCTCCTCTCTTGGCATCGCCTTTCATGCGACCCTTCTGCATTTTCCTATGTTTCGATCTTTTCGGTTGTAACATCTTATAAAAAATTTGAAAATTATTCCGTTAATAAAATGTGGTTCTGGTTTTCACTTGCCAGTGGCATATTAATTTCTTCTGCCACCGCCACCACCACCGCTTCTTTCACCACCTCTTCTTTCTCCTCCACCACCACCTCTTCTGTCTCTATCTCCGCCCCCACGTCTGTCATCTCTTCTATCTACATCTCTTCTGTCTCTTCTATCACTTACTTCGCTTTTACCACCTACAAAGTTTGGATTCAAATCTCTCTTAGCTAAAACTTCACCTTTACATATCCAAACCTTAATACCTATTTTGCCATAAACAGTCAAAGCAAATACGTTTGCATAATCAATATCCATACGGAAAGTATGCAAAGGCACACGTCCTTGTTTTATTTCTTCGCTACGTGCAATCTCTGCACCCCCTAAACGACCGCCTGCTTTAATTTTAATTCCTTCAGCACCCATACGAAGGGCAGAAGCGATTGCCATTTTAATAGCTCTCTTATAATTAATCCGGTTTTCTATCTGACGGTCAATTGTATCTGCAACAATCATCGCATCCAATTCGGGACGACGAATTTCAAGAATATTGATTTGAACATCACTGTTGCTTGTCAATTTTTTCAATTCTTCTTTAATTCTATCCACTTCACCACCACCCTTACCAATGATGATACCGGGTTTAGATGTATGAATTGTAATAATGAGTTTACCCAATGTTCTTTCAATTACAATTTTTGAGATACCACCTTTGTTGATACGGGCATTCAGATATGTTCTGATTTTATGATCTTCAATCAATTTGATTGCATAATCTTTTTTGCTGCCGTACCAGTTAGATTCCCAACCCCGGATAATACCTAACCTGTTACCAATCGGATTTGCTTTTTGACCCATTTTTACTGGTTAAATTCGTTATTTAATTTTTTATTTCTTTTGAATCTACAATTACAGTTACATGATTACTTCTCTTCCGAATTTTGTAACCACGACCCTGGGGTGCCGGACGCATACGCTTCAAGGTTCTTGCTCCATCAACAAAGATTGTCTTTACAATCAATGTGCTTTCATCACCACCTTCGTTTTTCTGTTTCCAGTTGTTGATAGCACTGAGCACTAACTTGCGAAGAGGTACTGCAGAATGTTTTGCATTAAACTCCAATTCTGCTAATGCCTTTTCTACTTTTTGACCACGTATTAGGTCAACAAGTAAACGCATTTTGCGTGGCGATGTCGGATGATTTCTCAATTTTGCTACTGCTTCCATTGTTTCGAGTTTCTTGTTATTTATTGCTGGTTATTGGTTTCGGATTTCACAATTGCTATTTAATTCCATTAACCGTAACTATCTGATTTAATTATTCTACTTTTTTACTTGAGTGTCCTCTGAACTGACGGGTTGGTGCAAACTCGCCTAATTTGTGACCTACCATAAATTCTGTTACATACACGGGAATAAATTTATTTCCATTATGAACTGCAAATGTATGTCCCACAAAATCTGGTGAAATAGTGGAACGACGACTCCACGTTTTGATTACACCTTTCTTTGATTTACCGTCATTCATTGTCAACACCTTTTTTTCAAGATGTGTGGCGATGTAAGGACCTTTTTTAATTGAACGAGCCATTTATAGTTGAAATTTTAAATTATCAATTTATAATTATCCTTTTGAAAGCTTATGTCCATTCTTTCTCTGAATGATTAACTTATCACTTCCTTTTCCTTTTGTTCTTGTTTTTTCGCCTTTAGCATATTTACCAGTACGACTTCTTGGATGACCACCTGAAGCTTTACCTTCGCCTCCACCCATCGGATGATCTACCGGGTTCATAGCTACTCCTCGTACACGTGGACGAATACCTCTCCAAACGTTACGTCCCGCTTTACCCATACTCTGCAAACTATGATCACTGTTTCCAACTACACCAACTGTTGCATAGCAATTAATTAATATTTTTCTTAACTCGCCACTTGGCATTTTCAGCACTGCATATTTTTCTTCTTTGTTTGTAAGCTGAGCTGATGAACCTGCGCTTCTCGCTATTTTACCACCCTGGCCAGGTTGCATTTCTATATTATGCACCATTGTACCCAAGGGCATATTTTTCATTTGTAAAGCATTGCCTATTTCAGGTGCAACACTATCTCCGCTGATTACCTTCATTCCAACTGTTAATCCTTGTGGAGCGATTATGTAACGTTTTTCTCCATCTGCATATTCAAGCAATGCAATAAAGGAAGTGCGGTTTGGATCGTATTCAATTGTGTTTACAACTGCCTCTTCATTTTGTCTGTTTCTTTTAAAATCAATTACACGGTATTTCTTTTTATGCCCACCACCGAGGTAGCGCATTGTACGTCGTCCTGAAAAGTTGCGACCATTGCTTCTTCGCTTAGGCTCAACCAATGTTTTTTCAGGGACATTCGTTGTTACTTCAGCGTATGCATTTCCGATTCTCCATCTAGTGCCCGCAGTAACCGGTTTAAATTTTCTTAGTGCCATATAATTTCTTTTTGCGAACTTATCAGCTTCGCCAGCTATAATTAAATAAATTAAATGTTTGCGTACATGTCTATCGTTTCGCCTACCGCAACAGTAACCATTGCTTTTTTGAATGAAGGTTTTCGACCTTTTACCAAACCAGCTTTTGTAAAACGTGTTTTGTTTTTACCTGGAACTACTACCGTATTTACTTTTACAACAGTTACTCCATAAAAAGTTTCGATTGCTTTCTGAATTTCAAGTTTGTTTGCATCTTTAGCAACACGAAAAGCATAGCGGCGTAATTTTTCTTGTTGCGCATTTGCCTTTTCACTTAAAATCGGTTTTATTAATACATCTGATGCTTTCATCTCTTATTATTTTACAATTAAGCTTCTGCTTTTGTTTCTGAAAATTGTTTTAATGCACTTTCTGTTATCACTAACACGTTTGAATTGATTATATCATATGTATTCAACTCACGACTTAATAATCCAAGAACTGTAGGAATATTTTGCAAGCTTAAATACACATTATCATTATAATCAGGCATTACAAACAATGCTTTTTTATCAGCTATCTTCAGGTTCTTTAAAATCTCTACAAAAGATTTTGTTTTGGGAGCATTCATTGTAACATCTTCAACAATTACAATTGCATTTTCTTTTGCTTTATATGTTAATGCTGAATACCTGGCTAGTTCTTTTACTTTTGCATTCAACTTAATATCATAACTATGTGGTTTTGGTCCGAAGATAGTACCACCACCTTTGTACAATGGGTTACGAATATTTCCTTTACGTGAACCACCAGTACCCTTTTGCTTATGCAATTTGCGGCTTGCACCCTGTACTTCTGCACGGGTTTTCACTTTGTGTGTACCCTGGCGTTGTGCAGCAAGGTATTGCTTCACGGAAAGATAAATTACATGGTCATTCGGTTCGATGCCGAAAACATTTTCAGGTAACTCAACTGTTCTGCCGGTTTTCTTTCCTTTTATATCTAACACTTCTACTTGCATAAAATATTTTTTATTAAGAGAAATGGGTAAACCATTTCCCTACCAATTATTTTTGAATTAATACAATTGAACCGATATGACCCGGAACGGAACCACTTATTAATATATAATTCTTTTCAG
>JANLSA010000431.1:0-2666 GCA_031362085.1 Bacteroidota bacterium
CGGGTGAAAAATATATGAGATAATTTTTGCAGCAATCTTTAATAGTTCGGGTTGTTGTTGTATTTCTCTTTTCTCTATTCCATTTCCCGGTGCAGTAGTTAGTTGTGTGCTCATATCAATTCGATTCAATACTTTTTTACAGTCCTTTTCTCAACCGTGCTACGGGAATATTTAACTGTTCCCGGTATTTAGCAACCGTTCTTCTTGCAATATTATATCCTTTCTCCTGCAATAATTCGGTTAGGCGTTCATCACTCAATGGCTTTTTCTTTTCTTCAAACTCAATCAGATCACTAAGTATCTTTTTCACTTCTCTCGTACTTACCTCTTCGCCAGCGTCTGTAGTTAGTGATTCGCTGAAAAAATATTTTAATCGGTAGGTGCCAAATTCGGTTTGTACAAATTTACTATTGGCAACCCGGCTTACAGTTGAAATGTCCAAATTGGTTTTTTCGGCTATGTCTTTTAATATCATGGGTCGCAGGTTAGTTTCATCACCGGTAAGAAAAAATTCCTGTTGATGATTCATTATCTCAGTCATTGTATGCAGCAGTGTATGCTGCCGTTGCTTGATAGCATCAATAAACCATTTAGCCGAATCGATTTTTTGTTTGATAAATAAAACAGCTTCTTTTTGTCGTTTATCTTTTTTTGCACCGCGGTCATATTCTTTCAGCATATCACGGTACCCCTCACTAATCCGGAGCTCTGGCGCATTACGGCTGTTTAAGGTTAATTCAAGTTTGCCGGCGTTATTCAAAATAAAAAAATCGGGTACTACATACGTTTCGGCTTTATTTACTTCAGTTATATTACTTCCGGGTTTTGGGTTTAGTTTGGTTATCTGATGCATTACATCTTTCAGTTGTTCATCGGTAAGATTTAGACCCCGCTGAATTTTTTCGTAATGCTTTTTAGTAAACTCTTCAAAATATTTTTTTACAGCAAGCAAAGCCGTATCTACTTTTTTCCCTTCGTCTTTCATGCGTTGCAACTGAAGTATTAAACATTCTTTCAAATCTCTTGCAGCCACACCCGGCGGATCAAACTGTTGTATACGTTGAATAACCGATTCTACTTCCGGCCCGGTTACTTCAATATTTTGCCTAAAAGATAAATCGTCAACAATGGCTGATGTTTCTCTGCGTAAGTAACCATCTTCATCAATGCTGCCTACTAATTGAACAGCTATCTTCTGTTCATTTTCATTCAGTTTCAATAATCCTAACTGACTTACCAATGTATCAAAAAAAGAAGTTGAACTTTTGTGTGGTGTTTCTCTTCCATCATCTTCTTCAGGATAATTATCATCCCGTGTTTTATAATCTGCTATTTCATCATCTCCCTCACTTACGTATTCGCTTATATCAATATTTTCATATTCATCTTCGCTTCCATCTTTATCATCTGCTGTCTCTTCGTCTCCTTTTTCAGCAAATTCATCTTTACTTTCATCATATTCATCATCATGATTTTCTTCCTCCAGTTCCAATGCCGGATTTTCTTCCAGCTCATCTTTTATTCTTGTTTCAAGATTTGCGGTAGGAACCTGCAGCAGCTTCATCAATTGAATTTGCTGGGGCGATAATTTTTGTAAAAGCCGCTGCTGTAAACTTTGTCCTAATGCCATTCTTATTTTTTATTCCTTATTATAAAATTTGATTAGAGGTCTTAGCTTTTCTGATGCGAATTCAATCCGAAATCCTTTTTACTTTGTTAATTCATATTCCATACTCAAAAGTTCAAAAAAAAAATCCGCATGAACAACAATCAGGCCGTAAATTTACAAACAAATAAAAGAAAGATGCACCAACGATTCGGATGCTTTCTTGTTGTGTTGATGTTAATGTTTACAGGAACTGTTTTTGCGCAGATAAACGCTGAAATCAAGAGTTATCCTTATGCAAAAAATATAAAAACCTATACTGCAAGAGATAGCTTATTACCAGTTGATCTTTTTAAACTAACGTCTAAAAAAGCAATTGCAGTTTCTCAAACTATATCCACCTTTAATGGGTGGGATAACTCTCCTCATATCCCTACACATAATTTTAATTTGCTAACTCCAATTGCAAAAAATTTTTTCGCGATGCAATTGGGTATTGTCTGCAAAAAAGAACTTCAATTCGAAAAGAAAACTTCGATCCCACTTAGATTAAGACTCGGCTCGCTTGATTACACAAATTACCTGGAACAAAAACCAAATTCATTAAAGCCCTTCTGACAGCGACTGCTTCATTTCAATTACATTTGTTGTGATGGTTTTGATAAGCATCATAGCTGCCTTGTTTATTACTTATGCCCTTTTAATAATGTATTATTGGCAAAGCTGGAACTCCATTCCTTTATTTCAACCATCTGCATCACAACCTTCAACTAAAATATCCGTAATTATTTCTGCAAGAAATGAGGAAAGAAATATTGAATCCCTGTTACAATCTATCAATAATCAAACCTACCCAAAAGAATTATATGAGGTAATTGTGATTGATGATAATTCAACAGATAATACAACAACACTTGTCCGTCAATTTGCATTTGTCAAACTAATTTCTTTAAAAGAAGATGCCATTAACTCCTATAAAAAGAAAGCTATTGAAATGGGTATAGCGGCTTCAACGGGAGATTTAATTATTACTACCGATGCTGACTGCATTGTAAAACCA
>JANLSA010000498.1:0-9968 GCA_031362085.1 Bacteroidota bacterium
TTGGACCATCCGGGGGAGTATTTTACCAATTTATTTTATAACCCGTACGAAGGTGGTTTTATGAAATTTTTTACAGCAGAGAATTCAATCTGGAATGATTTGAAGGGGAATAGTTTTATTAAAATATTATCCATCTTTAATATATTCAGTTTCGGTCATTATTATGTAAATGTCATTATCCATTCTTTTATTACACTATTTGGATCCTTTGCAATTTTCAGAGTGATGGATCATGCATTTCCACAAAAGAGAATTCAGATATTACTGGCGACTTTTTTAATTCCATCCTTTCTGTACTGGGGCAGTGGCATTCATAGAGAAGGACTAATTTTTCTTGGTATCAGCATCGTCGTATACCAGGTTTATTTTGCTTCGGTTGAAAATAGGTTTAGTTTAAAAAGAGTGATTTATATTCTGCTTGGACTTTTACTGATGACTTTGTTAAGAAATTTTTTATTGGTTATTCTTTTACCTGCATTATTTGTTTGGTTGCTTTGTATAAAATGGCCAAAGCATACTGTTGCTATTTATTGCTTTGCCTATCTGATTTTTATCGTTGCCTTTTTTAATATTCGGAAAATAGATCCCGAAATGGATTTTCCACAGGCAGTGGTAAATAAGCAGCAGGAGTTTTTAAAATTATCAGGCGGTTCTACTGTGCCCATAACAACACTGGAACCGACTGCAATTAGTTTTTTAAAGAATACACCACAAGCATTTACAATTTCCGCAATCAGGCCATATCCGAAAGATGTAAAACATCTGTTATCTCTTGCTGCGGCTGTTGAAATAAATTTGATGCTGGCTTTGTTTGTTATTTATTTACTCTTTAGTATTAAAAATAATCCGAAAAGGAGTTTTATCTGGTTTTGCATTTTCTTTTCCTTCTCATTATTATTAGCAATTGGTTTTACCCAAAATAACCTTGGAGCTATAGTTCGTTACAGAAGCATTGTATTTCCATTCCTAATTGTTCCCCTTGTTGCGGGAATTGATTGGGCCAAGTTTTTCCAGGTATTTAATAATAAAAGAAACGGACATTAGTTTTATTTTTTCAAAAATTATCTGAATTACTAGTGATTTATCCACAAATCACAAAAATTATTAGGTCATTCTAGGCTTTTTTAATTTTTCAATCATATTTTTGACAAATAACAACACATAAAATATTTTTTAATTTAAAAACGAATCAAATGTCACTTATCAAACTTGAGTATATCTGGCTGGATGGTTACAAACCAACACAAAGCTTACGCAGTAAAACAAAAGTTGAAAAAGATTTTAGTGGACTACTTGAAGATTGCCCAACCTGGTGTTTTGATGGTTCATCAACTGAACAGGCACCCGGCGGTTCTTCAGATTGTTTATTAAGCCCCGTTTTTATTACCAAAGATCCACAACGTAAAAATGCTTTTCTTGTAATGTGCGAAGTCCTGAATCCAGATGGTACTCCACATGAATCAAATGGACGTGCAACTATTGAAGATGATGATAATGATTTTTGGTTTGGATTTGAACAGGAATATTTTTTATGGAATCCTAAAACCGGTAAGCCACTTGGTTTTCCAGAAGGTGGCTATCCTGCACCACAAGGACCTTATTATTGTTCAGTTGGTGCAAGCAATGCATATGGCAGAGATATAGTAGAAGAACATCTCGATGTTTGTATTGAAGCGGGATTAAATATTGAAGGTATTAATGCAGAAGTAGCAGCTGGTCAATGGGAATTTCAAATTTTTGCAAAAGGCGCTAAAGAAGCCGGTGATCAGATTTGGGTAGCAAGATATTTATTAGAAAGAGTGGGAGAGAAACATGGCATATCTATCAATTGGCATTGTAAGCCGTTAGGAAATCTGGATTGGAACGGAAGCGGGATGCATGCAAATTTTTCAAACACGACATTAAGAACTTGTGGAAGCAGAGATGTATACGAACAAATTTGTGAAGCATTCAGGCCTTTAGTAAAAGAGCATATAGAAGTTTATGGCGCCGACAATCATCTTCGCTTAACAGGTAAACATGAAACGGCTGCAATACATGAGTTTAAATTTGGTGTTTCAGATCGTGGTGCATCTATTCGTATTCCAATCGGTACGGTAGAAAGAGGATGGAAAGGCTGGCTGGAAGATCGGCGACCAAATAGCGCAGCTGATCCATACAAAGTAGCTGCAAGAATAGTGAAGACTGTAAAAACAGTTGATGTAGCTTCATTAAATGTGAAGAAAGAATCTTTGAAGACTGCTGTTGCATAATAGCTGAATAAATTTAGTTGTCCACATACTTAAAATGGTTAATCTTTTTTAATAAAGATTAACCATTTTCGTAATTATTAATCAAGCAATAAAATTGTATACCATGTCACTTAGATTTAATGCGCTGAACAAAATTGTAAATGAACCAAACTATGTAAACGTGGAAGGCCCCGCAAAAATTACGGGCATCTTTGGTGAAAATGTTTTTACTCTTAAAACTGCCAGGGAGTTTTTAAGTGACGAAGCTTATAAGAGTTTACGATCATCTACTAAGGCAGCTCATAAAATTGACCGTGCCATGGCAGCCCAAATTGCAAATGGTATAAAAGCATGGGCAGAGAAAAAGAAGGTTACCCATTTTACGCACTGGTTTCAGCCTTTAACAGGAACTACAGCAGAAAAACATGATTCATTTTTTACATTAAAGGGTGATGGTACTGCCATCGAAACTTTTGATGGAGATGCCTTGATTCAACAAGAACCCGATGCATCTTCTTTTCCAAGCGGTGGCTTGCGGGCTACGTTTGAAGCAAGAGGTTATACTGCATGGGATCCATCATCTCCAATTTTCATAATGGAGATTGGCCAGGGTAAAACACTTTGCATTCCTACCATATTTGTTTCCTACACCGGTGAATCACTCGATTATAAAGCACCTTTATTGAAGGCACTTGAATCGCTAAATAAATCTGCAGTTGATGTTTGTAATTATTTTGATAAAAATATTCAGAATGTAACTGCAACGCTTGGCTGGGAGCAGGAATATTTTGTAATAGATGAAGGTTTGCATAATGCCCGACCCGATTTGGTATTATGCGGAAGAACAGTTTTTGGTCATAGCCCGGCTAAAGGACAGCAATTAGAAGATCATTATTTCGGATCGATACCGGAAAGGATTTATTCTTTTATGCGTGACTTTGAAAATGAATCTTACAAATTAGGTATCCCCTTACGTACAAGACATAACGAAGTAGCACCGGCTCAGTTTGAGTGTGCACCCATTTATGAAGAAGTAAGTGTAGCAGTTGATCATAATTCGTTATTGATGGATGTAATGGACCGTGTAGCACGCCGGCATAAACTTCGGGTGTTGCTGCATGAAAAACCATTTGCGGGAATTAATGGAAGTGGTAAACATAATAACTGGAGTATGGCAACTGATACCGGCGTAAATCTTTTAGCTCCCGGTAAAACGCCTAAGACCAATCTTATGTTTCTTACTTTTTTTGTAAATGCAATTAAAGCAGTACATGACTATGCTGATTTATTGCGGGCATCAATTGCCTCTGCTGGTAATGATCACCGCTTAGGTGCTAATGAAGCTCCCCCGGCGATCATATCTGTTTTCGTGGGTCAGTACTTAACCAAAGTATTGGGCGATGTAAAAGAAAGAGTGAACAAAAAAATGGATGAAACAGATGAGAGTATGCTGAAGATTGATATTCATAAAAGCATACCTGAACTGATGCTGGATAATACAGATCGTAACCGTACATCTCCGTTTGCATTTACAGGAAATAAATTTGAATTCCGTGCAGTGGGTAGTACCGCCAATTGTGCAAATGCCATGACGGTGTTGAATACAATTATGGCAGAAACATTGAAACAGTTTAAAAAAGATGTGGATGCATTGATTGAGAAAGGAGATAAAAAGGAAATTGCAATAATGCATGTGATACGGGAATATATTATTACCAGCGAAAAAGTTTGCTTTGAAGGTGACGGCTACAGTGAGGCTTGGGCAAATGAAGCAAGCAAAAGAGGATTGCCTAATGTAAAGACCACACCACTTGCATTGGATGCAATGGTTACAGATAAGGCAAAAAATTTATTTTCTAAAAATAATATTTATACGCATCCGGAACTGGAAGCCAGACATGAAATAGAACTGGAAAAATATATTAAGAAAGTACAGATTGAAAGCCGCATTATGGGCGAATTGGCAACCAGTCATATACTGCCTTCAGCAATTCGGTATCAAAATCTACTGGCAAATAATATTAAGGGATTAAAAGAATCGGGTTTGAGTGATGCATCTTTTGCCAATCAAAAACAAATTCTTGTAAAAATATCAGAACATATCAATGCATTAAGTGATAATGTTGAGAAAATGATTGAAGCAAGAAAAGTTACGAATTTAATATCCGGAACAAGAGATAAAGCAATTGCGTATTGTACCAAAGTGAAGGAAGCCTATTTTGATACGGTTCGTTATCATGCCGATAAACTGGAATTACTTACCGATGACAGAGAATGGTATTTACCAAAATACCGGGAGATTCTTTTTCTGAGATAAGTATTTGCAATTGAAAATTTATTTAATAAGGTGATTGGATTAAAAACGGGTCACCTTATTTTTTATTTAAAATTGGCTTTCATTACCCTCAATACATTTCCTCCCAGAATTTTCCGGATTGATTTATCAGAATATCCCCGCCGTTTTAATTCTTCTGTCAATTTTGGATATGTAGTTGCATCATCCAGCCCTTTTGGAGCAAAATCAATTCCATCAAAATCGGATCCGATTCCAACATAATCATCACCGACCATTTTTACAATATAGTCAATATGATCTACCACTTGCGAAAGGGTAGGGCGAAATGGCTCCAGTTCTTTTTTAAAAAAATCGCCCCAAATCTGGTTTACTTTACCGGCATCATATAAATTTTGTAATGAGTCTCGAATTTTTTTTCCTTCATTTTGTGTCAGCAACGTATATTTTTTTGAAAAATTGCTGTCTATAAACCCCGCATAAAAATTTATACAAATGACACCTTTGTTTTTTGCAAGAGCTTTTATCTGATCATCTTTTACATTTCTTGGTACGGGGCAAATATTCCACACCGAACTATGCGACAGCATAACTGGTTTGGTTGAATTTGCAATCGCATCATAAAATGTATGTTCGCCAACATGAGATAAGTCAACAATCACTCCCCAATCATTCATTTGATGTACAATTTTTCTCCCCATTTCATTTAAACCTAAGGATAACAAGCTATCTTTTTTCAATGTCTCGCCCCATGCACTGCTCGCCCAACTGGTGCTATTGTTCCAGGTAAGTGTCATATACCGCATACCATGCTTATACAATGTTTCTAATTTATTCATATCATCTTCTATCATATGGCCGCCTTCCACTCCAATTAAAGCAACTAATTTTTCTTTTCGAATTCCTCTCTTTACTTCTTTCCAATTTGTTGCCAGGGTCATCTTTTCATAATTTCTTAAAGCAATAATTTCAAGCGAATCAATTTCTTGCATAGCATCTGCAAAAAAACCTTTTGGAGTTCTGGGTTTTGCATCTGTCCATACAGAAAAAAATTGTACATCAAGACCGCCTTCTTTCCAACGCACCAAATCACTATGACCCGTTGTTAGTCTTTTTGAAATATCCAGGCCATCTAAAACAGACGATGAAAGAATATCGTTATGTGTGTCAACTACAATTGCTTTTTTATGAAGCTTGGTGGTAGATTGAGAAAATGAAATAAACGGAGTTGCCAAAAATACAAAAAACAGGAATTGCTTCATACTGGTGGTTTGAGTTTCTGAAATTAAAAAATCCTCCGATAATTCGGAGGATTTTTATTTTAATGTCTCTTAATTATTTCAGTTGAAAGCTTTCTAAGAATTTTGTATTGAAATCACCACTCCGAAAACGTTCATCTTTCATTAATTGCAAATGAAATGGAATCGTGGTTTTTACTCCTTCAATTACATACTCACTCAAAGCACGGTACATGGTATCAATTGCTTCATTTCTTGTACGTGCAGTGGTAATTAATTTTCCAATCATGGAATCGTAGTATGGCGGAATAACATAGCCGGCATACACATGACTGTCTACCCGAACACCATGACCACCGGGCTGATGCAGTGTTGTAATTCTTCCGGGAGATGGCCGAAAATCATTATACGGATCTTCGGCATTGATGCGGCATTCGATGGAATGCATTTGCGGTATATAATCTTCGCCAGTGATACGTTCACCCGCTGCAATTTTTATCTGTTCTTTTATTAAATCAAAATTTATGACTTCCTCTGTTACGCAATGTTCCACCTGAATTCTGGTATTCATTTCCATGAAATAAAAATTGCGGTGCTTATCTACCAAAAATTCAACAGTACCTACACTTTCATAATTAATGCAGGATGCTGCTTTTTTTGCAGCCTCTCCCATTCTCATTCTTAATTCATCCGTTACAAACGGTGATGGCGATTCTTCTACCAACTTTTGATGGCGTCGTTGAATAGAACAATCTCTTTCGCTCAGGTGACAAACATTTCCATACTGGTCTCCTGCAATTTGTATTTCTATATGACGGGGCTCTTCTACAAATTTCTCCATATATAAACCGTCATTCTTAAATGCTGCGGCTGCTTCTGTTTTTGCAGAATGATATGCATTTTCTAATTCGCTTTCTTCCCAAACTAAACGCATACCTTTTCCACCACCGCCGGCTGTCGCTTTCATCATTACAGGATAGCCAATTTCTTTTGCCAATTTTTTTGCCTCAGCTACATCTTTTAATAATCCTCCACCACCGGGTACTACTGGTACGCCAGCTCTTATCATTGTTTCTTTAGCGGTTATTTTATCGCCCATACTATTGATCATCTCAGGTGTTGGGCCAATAAATTTTATACCATGATCGTTACATATTTGTGCAAACTTTGCATTCTCAGCTAGGAACCCATAACCGGGATGAATGGCATCTGCATTGGTGATTTCTGCTGCAGCCATAATATGTGCAATATTTAAATAGGACTCCGAGCTTTGTGGCTTACCTATACAAACGGCTTCATCAGCAAATTTTACATGAAGGCTATCCCTGTCTGCGGTAGAATAGACTGCAATGGTTTTAATTCCCATTTCGCGGCAGGTTCTTATTACACGAAGTGCAATTTCACCACGGTTTGCGATTAGTATTTTTTTGAACACAAGTAAAAATTAAAAATTAAAAAATTAAAACTAGAACTCTGTGATTTTTGACTTTTTACTTTTGGTTTAAGATGGCTCAACCAGAAACAGCGGTTGATCGTATTCAACAGGAGAAGCATTTTCCACCAAAATTTTTACAATCTTTCCTTTTACTTCGGCTTCTATTTCGTTAAAGAGTTTCATAGCTTCTATAATACAAACTACTTTGCCTGGAATGATTTCTGTTCCAACATCTACAAAATTGGGTTTGTCTGGTGATGAACTGCGATAGAATGTTCCTATCATCGGGCTTTTTATAGTTATCGTATTTGAAGGTGCTTCGGGTTTTACAGTTTCTACTGCTGGAGCTGGTAAAAGAGCTGGGGCTGCGGGTGCCGGGGCCAGAGAAGCAACAGGTGGATTATAAGACGGGGTCGAAGAAAGAATCTGGGTGATATGTTCTTCTTTTTGTTTGACAGTAACCCGGAAATCTTTCTGTTCAATAGTTACCTCGCCAATGTTTGACTTGCTGACCATTTTGATCAGTTCCTGAATTTGTTTAAAGTCCATGTTTTTCAATTTTAGAAAGTGGTTTGGTATAAAACAATTTTGAGTATCGGATAACGGGGCTAAGATAGGTAAATCAAAATCATTGCATCAATCAATTTTAAAGGATTTTGCCCCAAATCAGGGCAATATTAAATGAAAATGACCCAAAATCAGGTGATTTCAGGTCAAATTTTATAAAATCTAAAATTCTATGCTTTCACTCTTTCAAGGTAATCGCCAGTCTTTGTATTTACTCGAATTAACTCACCTTCATTTACAAACAAAGGCACATTTACAGTAGCACCCGTTTCCACAGTTGCTTGTTTTAATGTACGGGTTGCTGTATCGCCTCTCATTCCAGGTTCTGTATAAGTTACTTTCATAACTATTTTATCTGGCAACTCTACACTCAGAGGCAATTCTGTTTCTGTATTGATTAGCATTGTAACTTCCTGGCCATCTTTTAAAAACTGCGGGGCATCCACCATACTTGCTTGAACGGCTACCTGCTCAAAATTTTCAGTGTTCATAAAATTGTAGCCCGTATCATCTTTATACAAGTATTGATAATCTTTTCTTTCAACCCGAACTGGAAAAATATTTTCTCCACTGTTCCATGTTTTTTCAATACTGCGGTTATTATCTACGCCTTTTAGCTTTGCCCACACTTTAGCAGCAGAACGAGCTGTTTTGTTTTCGCCAAATTCTACCACTGTGTAGAGACTGCCATCAAGTTTTACAATCAATCCGCGGCTTATGTCTGATGTTGTTGCCATGTTTTATTTTTTTGTCCCTTCTTTAAAATCGTTCAAAGTAAGGGGCGGCAAAGATAGGGGAAGAGGGGGTGATGGCAATAAGGTAATGGAGGGTGTTTGAATTGTTATTGAGCTGTCATTTATTGGGTATTGCAGTTTATTAGTTCTGAAATGAAAAGTAAATTTGTCAAACAAGTTCATAAAAAAAGGATTTTTTTATTTTTTTTAATCGTTGCCCAAACCATAAAAAATGATACTGCTAAAAAATAAGACCACTTGTCAAGTTATAGCTTCCGTAAATTGAAGAGTTTTGATAGTAACATGGATTTTCATTAATAGGCCCGAATGGATAAATAGATTGCATTTCTGCAATTTTTACATTATAAAATTCAAATAATCCAAAATATGCAAATAATAGGTCAGCTGTTATAATGATAAAAGATAGAGTCCAAAGAAATTTGTTATTGTATAGTTGAGTTTTTTGAATGTCCATATATTGACCGGTGATATATCATTTTCTCTATTCTATTTCAATTGTTGAGAAATAGCAATTGTTTTGTAAATTTTTTTATTAAATAATGACATTTTCTAAAAAGTATAAGAACAAATTTACCTTTAGTTCAATAACGATAAGAATGTACTAGAGCCCCCTACGTACGGGAATAAAAGTTCAATAGTAATAATCAAACCGGGCCACTAATTCTTATTCTTAAAATCTCCCCGCTTCCATGCTTTAATAAATTCTGTCCATGCAGCAGGATTAAAAAGATTGATAGGAGGAGACTGGCCGTAGTAAGTTGCTTTGTTTGCAAGATTGCGGAATTGCATAGTGGCGGATTCGCTACCATCTTTTGGAGTTGTTTGCAAAAGCACCCTACGCTTTGCGGCACTTGTATTTTGCCTGGCTATTTCAATATTATCGTCTGGCACTTTTGTACTTACAAAATCTCGGGCAAACTGTTGCGGTGTTGGTCGTGGCTTTATTACAAATGCCGGCAGGTAAACGGTGTCTTCCACCATCAACTGTACAACGCTATACTGGTTGCCCTCTAAATTTTTGGGAATAGTTGTAAGTTTTGCTTTATAAGAAACGTGAGTAAATTCAACCTCGTCACCTTTCATTACCACAATTGAGAATACACCCTGGTTATTAGTAATGGTTCCGCGGTTTTGTCCTTTGATCACTATGCTTACAGCCGGAATCCCTTTAAGACTGTCTGCTGTCATTACAATACCATAGAGTTGAACAACAGAATCACGGCCTGATTCAAACTGAGCATTGGCTTTTTGAAAAATAAAAAGCAATAAAAATAAGGAGGAGAGTATAATTTTTTTCACCGGCTCAAAAATAAGTACAAGTTGCTGAATTCGTAAAACAAAATAGGCGATGTATAGATTACATTTGCAACCAGTATATTTTTTAACAAATACTTTCGTAATGACTGAACAAAAGATACTCGATGCCCTAAGCAATGTACAGGAACCAGA
>JANLSA010000521.1:0-1867 GCA_031362085.1 Bacteroidota bacterium
TATTGCAGAAGCAAATAAATTCTCCGTCATGATGGTATACTGTTCTTCCGTCAGTTTTCCACTATTCACCAATGCTTTCTTTGTTTCATAATCCGGCTCATAGATAAAATCGATGAATATTGCCAGCTCTCCGAGCTTTACCGGTTCATTAATTTTAAATTGCGCTATGGCCGGAACAACAATGAGTGAAATCAAAAAGTATAATAATCCTTTTCTATATTGAATATACATGTTGGTAAATTTATTCTTATTCTTCATACTTTCTTTTTTAGCAAAATAAATTCTGTGCTGCTAGTTTCCATTCAACAGATAATATCTAAAAATCCCGGGAATATTCTATACCCACCAGCAAGTAATTTTTTTTGCAGAAAATAATTTGAGGAGTCAAATTTTTTATACAAACCTACGCAATTTTCGCCGTTCAAATTCATGAATACTGACCCCCATTTAATTCAGGTTTTTGTATTCATTAAGTGTATGCTCAGCTTATGATAGCAATGGAAATATTTTGCAAATGTAGCATTTGGGTTTGAAAATAATTGCTGCTGTTGGAAACTGGAACAAGAAAGTAGCACGCCAACGTCATGCCTTCGACAGATAAATTGGTATGTAGCGTTGGTTTTGTGTTTAGCCTACCAATGTCGAATTAAAGGAAGCAATTTTTTTTCTTTATCAATTGAAGCTTACAATAAAAAAATCCCTTCAAATAAATGAAAGGATTACTCAATCAACTATTTGATAAATTTACCCATAGGAATTACAATTTCCGAATCTTAATATTCCGGTACCAGACATTATCACCATGATCTTGCAAGCAAATTTTTCCTTTTTTAAAAGTACCAAAATCGGCCCATTGTTTAAATTTACTATTAGCTAACATTGCCCGCCAGTTATCATCCCAAAGTGTAGTGCTCACAACATTTTCACCATTCAGCCACAATTCTAATTTACCATTTAATGATTTTATTTCTGCGGCATTCCATTGTAAAGCTGGCTTCACCGTTTCTTTTGAACAACTAATCAAGTCGTATAAATCACCTGCACGATGCTTGATTATTTTCGCATCGGGATGTCCGTTGTTATCTAATACCTGCATCTCAGGGCCAGTTTCGTACGATTTTTTATACTTGGTTGTATCTTCATTTACATAAAATATCATTCCGCTGTTGCTGTTGGTATCAATCTTCCATTCCAATTTCAAATGAAAATTATCATAAGCAGAGTCAGTAGTTAAATCACCACCACCAACTACTTTCCCATCTGCTTTTACAGAAGCATCAAGGTGAATTGCACCACTATCCACTTTCCATGCTTTGCCTGCAGTTGTTTCGTCATAGCTATGCCACCCTTTTGTTGATAAACCATCAAACAAGAGTTGCCAGCCATCTTTTTTTTCATCTTCTGTTAAAGTAGCAACAGTTGGAGTAGTTGTTTTTTCATTATCATCTGAAGAACTATCAACACAGCCTGAAAGTGTAATTGTAATTGCAGATATTAAAATTAGTTTGTTCATTTTATTTATTTGTTTTAAGTAAAAGAACATATTTAGCCAGCGACTTTGCATCATCTACACTCATTGTAGGGTGTGGAGCCATTGGAACTTCTCCCCATACGCCACTGCCACCTGAAATGATTTTAGCTGAGAGGTAATTAATCGTTGAATCAGTATCCGGATATTTATTAGCTACATCCCGCCAAGCTGGACCTGCATTTTTTTCATCAATGCGATGACAAGTAGCACAGTCACTTTTTCCAACAAGTTCAACTCCTTTTACATAAACTGGGTTGCTGCTTGGATCATTAGTTACTTCAGTTTTTTTATCGTCTGCCGGTGTTTCCTTTTTATCGCCACCGCCACATGAAGCTA
>JANLSA010000109.1:0-3781 GCA_031362085.1 Bacteroidota bacterium
GCTTCTTCGCCTACTTTCTGGGCAATTTTATTTATTCCCTTCGCAAACAGTGATGAAGTGTAAGAGCCATCTGTTGGATTGCTTTTACGGTTACTGATAACTTCCTCCAGGATTTCTAAAGTAAAAAAGGAATTGTTTTCATTAAAGCATGTGTCTGCACCCGTATGACAAACTGGTCCGGATGGAATAGCTTTAATAAGTAAAGTATCCCAATCACAATCCAATATAATTTCTTTTACCAGCAAAAAATTATTACTTGTTTCGCCTTTTGTCCATAGCCGTTGTTTACTGCGGCTGTAAAATGTTACTTTATTTTCTGATTTGGTTTTTGCTAATGCTTCGGGGTTCATAAACCCAAGCATTAATACTTTATTCGTTGCCGCATCTTGCACTATTGCAGGCATAAGGCCATCTGTGTATTTTAAAAAATCAGGATTCATGTTCGGCATTTTTAGTATTTTTTTGTTCAGGTTCTTCTTTGTTTTGTAAAATTGAAATCAAATTCATGAATGATTCCCTTTTCTCACGACTATGTTCAGCATTCTTCAATTTTCGTTTCTGGTGATACTTCCAGAACATATAAAATGAAAATACGGTTAGGAGAATTATATAAATCATAATCGTATCGAAATGTTTTTCTCTTTTAAAAAATGTTTTAATTCAAGTACTGCTCCCAAACCACTAAAGGGGCTTTAAAGTCTGATATTAATGCCATTCTTTTTTAAATAGTTTTTTAAATCAGGTATTGCAACTTCTTTAAAATGGAAAATACTTGCAGCTAGTGCAGCGTCGGCTGATGCTTTAGTAAATACTTCTGAAAAATGTTCCATCGTGCCAGCACCACCGGATGCAATAACTGGTATTGGTAAATTTTCAGAAAGCAATTTTGTAATATCAATTGCAAACCCATTTTTAGTTCCGTCATTGTTCATCGATGTCAGTAATATTTCCCCTGCTCCAAGATCAACTGCCTGCTTTGCCCAATGGAAACATTTGCTTTCTGTTTTTGTTCTGCCACCATTGAGATATACATACCACTCGCCATCTTCTTCTTTCTTTGTATCAATTGCGAGTACGATACACTGGCTGCCGAATTCCTTTGCCAATTCATTAATAAGTTGTGGGTTTTTGAATGCTGATGTGTTTACTGAAATTTTATCTGCCCCATTTTGTAATAAGAGATTTACATCTTCCACACAACTGATACCACCTCCAACAGTGAAAGGGATATTAATATGGTGCGAAATTTTATTTGCAAGTTCACTCAGTGTTTTTCTCTTTTCAATAGTCGCAGTTATATCAAGAAAAACAAGCTCATCTGCACCTTGCTGCGCATAAAATGCACCCAGTTCAACCGGATCGCCTGCATCACGAAGGTTCACAAAGTTTGTTCCTTTTACTGTTCGCCCATCTTTTATATCCAAACACGGTATGATACGTTTTGTCAGGCTCACCTGCCCTCCGAAAGGGGTTTCTGTAGCATCACTGTATTGAAAATTTATATTCATTGAAAATTGAACTTTGTATATTGGCTGTTATTTATAAAATGTTTTTAAATCGGATAAAGAAATTCTGTTTTCATAAATCGCTTTGCCTATAATCGCTCCTTTGCAACCAATCGTTTTTAAATCTTCCAAATCTTTTATTGAAGTTACTCCGCCGCTTGCAATGAAATCTAAGGCAGGGAACTTTAGTAATATGCTTTTATACAAATTAACAGAAGGGCCTTCCAGTTTTCCATCTTTGCTTACATCTGTGCAAAAAACTTGTTGAATGCCCAATTGTAAATATTTTTCTATAAAATCATAAATCCAAATGTCAGTTGTTTCCTGCCATCCATGGATTGCTATTTTTTCATCTTTCACATCAGCTCCCAATAAAAATTTATCTGCGCCAAATAGATTTAACCAGCTTACAAATTCATTTTCATTTTTAACTGCAACACTTCCTACTGTTGCTAATGCTGCGCCTGAATCAAAAACAATCTTAACATCCTTCCCGGTTTTTATCCCACCACCAAAATCGATTGTAAGATTTGTTTTGCCTGCAATTGTTTCTAATACTTTCCAGTTTTTTACAACACCTTCCTTTGCTCCATCCAAATCTACCAGATGCAATCGTTGTAAACCTGCATCTTCAAATTGTTTTGCAACCTCCAGCGGATATTCATTATAAATTATTTTCTGCTCATAATTACCTTGTGTAAGCCTGACACATTTTCCATCTATTAAATCTATTGCTGGTATAATTTCCATGTCAGAGTTCAATAAAATTTTTTATAATCTGTTCACCTACCTCTGCACTTTTTTCAGGATGAAACTGCACTCCGTAAAAATTTTCTTTTTGCAGAGCACTACTGTATGGTTGAATATAGTTTGTAGTTGCAATCGTATGCTCACCCAGCGCAGCATAATAGCTATGTACAAAATAACAATAGCTTTCCTCTTTCACATTTTTAAATAACACTGTTTTTAATTTATAGTTTGAGTTCCAGCCAATCAAAGGAATTTTCAGCTTTGAACTTTCAACTTTAAATTTTTTTACATCTTCATTAAATATCCCCAAACAGGTTGTGTTGTTTTCTTCCGAATATCTGCACATCAGCTGCATGCCCAGGCAAATGCCCAATACAGGTTGCGTTAATGAATAAATCAATTTGTCTAAATTTCTTTCTTTTAAATAATTCATTGCGGTACTTGCCTCACCTACTCCTGGAAAAATAACTTTGTCAGCATTTCGTATTTCATCAGTATTGCCTGTTACAGAAGCTGAATGACCGATTCTTTCCAATGCATATAAAACAGATTGAATATTCCCAGCATTATATTTTATAATTGCGATTTTCATTTTTTCTTTTTACGGTTCAGGCCGCTCTAAGCGTCCCGTCCCTATAGTGTTCCTTTAGTTGTTGGCAACTGCATATTTTCCACATCTCTTTTCACTGCCATTTTTATACATTTTGCAAGTGCTTTGAAAATTGATTCAATTTTATGATGTTCGTTATCACCTTCTACTTTTATATTTAAATTACATTTTGCGGCGTCACTGAATGATTTGAAAAAATGATAAAAAAGCTCCGTGGGCATATCGCCAATTTTTTCTCTTTTAAATTCAGCATCCCATACCAGCCAACTTCTGCCACCAAAGTCAATAGCCACCTGAGCAAGACAATCATCCATAGGCAATGTAAAGCCATAACGTTCGATACCTGCTTTGTTGCTCAATGCTTTTGCAAATGTTTCCCCCAGTGCTATAGCCGTGTCTTCTATAGTATGATGTTCATCAATATGTAAATCACCCTTCACAGTAATTTTTAAATCTGTACCACTATGTCTTCCCAGCTGATCCAACATATGATTAAAAAAATTTAATCCTGAATTTATTTCGGTTTTGCCTGTACCATCAAGATTCAATTCAATACTGACTTTTGTTTCATTTGTGTTTCTTTCATGCTTACTATATCGGTTGCCTGATTTTAGAAATTCATAAATCTTTTTCCATCCTGTTGTCTCTAAAATTATTGTTGATTCAAGTGATTTCAATGTATCGCTGATTTCTGTACCACCAAGATTTGCATCATTGTTTATCCATATTGCTTTGCAACCCAAGTTTTTTGCAAGTTGTACATCGGTAATTCTATCGCCGATTACGAATGAATTTGCCAAGTCATACTCAGGATTGTTTATGTATTTTGTAAACATTCCAACGCCTGGTTTACGGGTAGCTGCATTTTCGTTTGGGAATGTTTTATCAATCAGGATATCTTTAAAAATAATCCCTT
>JANLSA010000028.1:0-1605 GCA_031362085.1 Bacteroidota bacterium
ACTTCCATTTTTTCTTCTACAATTTTTTCTGTTAACCAAAGAAATTCAGAAATAAAATCATGAATATTTTTTTCAAAACCCGGTTCTGTTAAGTTTCCTTCTGCATCAAATTTTTTATCTACTGCAGGAACTAGTAACATAAACGGCGAAACAATACCAAACAAAGCAGGTACTAACTGCAATAATTGTTGCGAAGCTCTTATGCCACCCATTGCACCGGGAGAGGCTGTTGCGATTCCAAATGGTTTATGCATTTGTTTTGGAAAATGATCCAACAGGTTTTTCATTGCAGGAGAGTAGCTACCATTATATTCCGGTGTAACCAAAATAAAAGCATCTGTATTAAAAATTCTTTCTGCCAGGGGTTTAAATTCATCGGGTGTTTTATCAACTGAAACGAAAACCGATTGCACCGGCGGAAGATTCCATTCTTTCAAATCTATTATATTGACCTCATGGTCGGTATTGGTTTGCAACCAATTTTTTAAATTAAGTGCAACTCTTCTGGTTAAACTATTAACTCTCGGGCTACCTGATATAATTTCTATTTTCATAATTATTTCTTTATTGTCAAAAATTATTCCGTGGTCTTCTCATTCGCATCAATTGACAAAATTCCGGCTTAATGTCAGCATTGCAATTGATATATGATAAGTCTTACTTCTTTTTGTCAGTTTGCTCGGGAATGATTTAATTTGGATTTATAAACTAATAAACATGTTTAACCGCAGAAAGTTCATTCATACCTCATTTTTTGGTTCAATAGCAAGTTTTGTTTCAGTAAAAATTTTAACCAGTGAAGAAGGCAACCGGGTGATTGGTAAGCCTGTTGTAATTTCTACCTGGGATGCAGGGCTGAATGCAAACAAAGCAGCCTGGGAAATTTTAAGGAATAATGGAAAAGCAATAGATGCTGTGGAAAAAGGTGTGATGGTTACAGAGGATTCACAGAATTGTTGTGTTGGCTTGGGTGCCAATCCCGACCGTGATGGCTATGTAACATTAGATGCCTGTATTATGGATGATAAATTTAATTGTGGCAGTGTAGCTTTTTTAGAAAGAATAAAACATCCCATATCCGTAGCAAGAAGAGTAATGGAAAAAACACCACATGTAATGTTAGTGGGCAGTGGTGCGCAACAATTTGCAGTAGCAGAAGGATTTCCATTAGAAGAACAAAAACTTTCTCCGGATGCACAGAGAAATTATGACAACTGGTTAAAAAAATCAGAATATAAATCACCAACAATAAATGTTGAAAATAAAACCAGCCTCAATCAGTTTGCTCCCGCTAAATTAGAAAGCGGCGAATGGAATCATGATACAATTGGAATGGTGGCAATGGATGCAATGGGAAATTTAAGCGGTAGCTGTACAACTAGTGGTGCTGGTTTTAAAATGCGGGGCCGTTTAGGTGATTCACCAATCATTGGTGCCGGGTTATTTGTGGATAATGAAGTGGGAGCATGTACTTCAACCGGGCAAGGTGAAGATGTGATTCGGGTTGCAGGTTCACATTCCGTTATCGAAATGATGCGGCAAGGTCTTTCTCCTGAAGATGCCTGTAAAAAAGTAATTGAAAGAATTGTAAAAATAAAAAAAGAA
>JANLSA010000069.1:0-4238 GCA_031362085.1 Bacteroidota bacterium
TTGTTGTTGGAGAAACAGTAATGCTATTAGTTCCTGTTCCAACAGATGTTCCAGTACCACAAGAACCACTAAACCATTGTGTGGTAGAACTTGTACCTGCTGTGCCACCAACTAAAGTTAATGTGGTTGAGCCACCATTACAAATTGTAGCTGCTGTTGCTGTTACCGAAGTTGGTGCTGAGGGCAATGCATTAATTGTAAATTGAGAATTTGCACTGGCAGGAAAAAGATTCTGAAACCCTACGCCTGTTCCGGTATTATTATCAATTGTCATTGAAAGTTGATAATTCGCAGCAGTACTATTATTTACTATGCCATTCAAGACAATAGTTACGGTTGTGTTTTTATTAAAAGCAACAGGGTTATCGAAAGAAACAGTTATTGCTGTTGTTGTAATAGTTCCGCTGCTAATAGCAGTTCCATTCAATGTCCCACTTGTAAATCCACTTAATGTAAAACCAGCCGGAAATGTTATTACAACCTTTTTCCCAACAGGAACATTAGCATTGGTACCTGTAGAAGTTGGGTTATTAGCAATCAAAGTATAAGAAGCAGTAGCCCCAGCACATGTAGTAGAAGGAGTTACAGAAGTCCAGGTACCAGTAAAATCGGAATCTGTAAACGTCCACTCTGCTACAGAACCCATGTCTCCGTGAGCCTGCAGAAGCAATGTTGCCCCAAGAGCATCACCCTCTGCTACCGAAGGTACATACCATGAGGTTGTAAAGTTACCTAAGCTATCTGCTGTTACAAACCAGGGTTGGTGATATTGAGGATCGGTCCCCAATGAATCTCCTACAGCATGATGCACATGTAATTCAACATACTCTCCAGGTTGAAAACCAGTACCCGTAATTATTGCTGTTGAGCCCGGAGGATAATCAAGTAGATCCGTTGTTACGGATGCCTGCCCAAAAACATTATTTACAAAAAGAAAAGAAACAGCGAGGAGAAAGTTTGTAATAGCAAACTTAGTTCTCAAGGGGGTGGTAAAAAACTTCATGTGCAGCTTAGTTTATAGTAGTACAATTAAATAATTCAGTGATTAGGTTGATGCAATTGCATCAGCGGTTAGTCAACAGACATGGCGTTATTGGTTTGGCAGTTCAATGGATAGTGCAAACGCATTTAAAGAAATGAATTCATTTCTTTTTCAATAGCATTAATAAAAAATAGTTGGTTATTTCAGGTACGTTTCAGAGGAGGTGGATAAGGTTCGTAGGTGTTGAGAATGGTTAGCGGGTACGAACGATTCGCTAAAGTAGTTTTGTTTATTTGAATAAACAACAGGTGCAGTAGTTTTACTATTGATGTTTTTTTTAAACCACCTCACCCCCAGCCCCCGTCCGTACCGGCACGGGCGGGCCTCTCCAAAGGAGAGGGGAGAAACGGGATAAAAACATTATTTTTGATTTTATGATAACCAAAGACATCATCATGGAAACGCTCCGGCGCAATAAGCCCTATTTTGAAAAAGAACTGGGTGTGGTTCGTATTGGTTTGTTTGGCAGCTATGCTAATGAAAAACAAATGAAGGACAGCGATGTGGACATACTGGTAGAGTTGAAAGAACCCGATTATCAATCATTATTAAGCATATTGATTTTGCTGGAAAAACAATTAAACAGCAAGATTGATTTAATAAGAACAGGTCCGCATTTAAGAGAAAAATTTTTATCCACGGTAGAAAAAGAAATCATTTATGCCTGACCCACTCATTTCAGAAAGGCTGGAATTGATTTTGAAATATTGAGACATGGAAGTTTGCCGACAGAGAACAATTTAGTATTTTTAACTATATACAATCCTTATGTTGATTGAAAGAACAAATAAAGAAGTGATTATTCGGCTGCCTGCAACTGTAAGTACAGAGGATTTGCAGGATTTGCTGGATTATACCCGATACAAAGAACTTACATCCACTTTAAGGGTACCACAAAAAGAGGTTGACAAACTGGCTTCGCAAATTAATAAAAACTGGTGGACTAAAAACCGTAAGAAACTGATCCGGTGAAAATTGTTGTTGATACCAATATTATTTTCAGCGGAATATTGAACTCATCCGGTCGGATTGGAAAAATTCTACTTCATTCAAAATATCATTTTCAATTTTATTCCTGTTACTTTCTTAAAACAGAAATGTTGAAACACCGGGGTAAACTTCAAACAAGAACCGGACTGACGAATGAAGAAATCGCAGAACTGGAATCGATGGTGATAAAAAATATTACGTTTATTAATGAAGGCTTAATTCCCGAAAATATTCTGTTTACAACAGAAAAGCTTTTATCAGATATTGATATAAACGATACTCCCTTTGTTGCATTATCAAAACATTTGAAAGCAAAATTGTGGACAGGAGATAAACAACTTGTAAGCGGATTACGATCCAAAAAATTTAAAGAAGTAATTACTACTGCTGAATTATCAGAGCTTTTGGATAAGCTTGAAAGTAAATAAACCGGATGAAAATAAATAAAACTCCGGGTTTTAAAATTATTACTGAGTGGCTTTCCGCTAAAGGCTATCATCCATTTTTATTTCAGCAACAAACCTGGCAGCATATCCTCAATGGTGAAAGTGGTTTGGTAAATGCTCCCACTGGCTGCGGCAAAACGTATTCTGTTTTTCTCGGGGCTGTTATTGATTTTATTAATCGTAATCCCGATAGCTATCGGAAAAAAAATGCAGGACTGCAATTATTATGGATCACGCCACTGAAAGCTCTTGCAAAAGATATTGGCCGTGCAATGGAAGAGGTAGTGCAGGAATTAGGTATGGGTTGGCAAATAGGAATCAGGAATGGTGACACTACTGTTACAGAAAGAAAACGTCAGAAAATTAAAATGCCGGAAGTACTGATCATTACTCCAGAGAGTTTGCATTTATTATTAGCACAAAAAAATTATGTTGAAATTTTTGCAGAGTTAAAAATTATTGCGGTAGATGAATGGCATGAGTTGCTGGGAAGTAAGAGAGGTGTGCAGGTTGAGCTGGCTATATCACGCCTCACCCCCCCGAACTTCGTTCCCAACTTTCGTTCTGCTCAGTTGCCTCTCCTGACGGAGAGGGGGAGAAACTCTGAAAAGAATCCTCCGATGATTTGGGGAATATCAGCTACGATTGGGAATCTTGAAGAAGCGAGGGCTGTGCTGATGGCCCCCCTCTCCGCAAGGAGAGGGGTTGGGGGTGAGGCGAAAAATGCTGGCATTATCGTTCGTGCTGATATGCATAAACAAATTGAAGTGCAATCTATTTTCCCGGATGAAATAGAAAAATATCCGTGGGCGGGGCATCTTGGAATAAAACTGATTGATAAAATTATTCCCATCATTCAGCAGAGCAAAACAACACTCATCTTCATCAATACAAGAGGCATGAGTGAAACCTGGTATCAGAAATTACTGGATACATGCCCTGAGCTTGCTGGTAATATTGCATTGCACCACGGCTCCATTGATATGGAACAGCGCTTATGGGTGGAAGAGAATTTACATACGGGAAATTTAAAAGCCGTGGTATGTACATCAAGCCTTGACCTGGGTGTTGATTTTCGTCCGGTGGAAACAGTGATACAGGTTGGCTCGCCAAAAGGTGTTGCACGTTTTTTACAACGTGCAGGAAGAAGCGGTCATGCACCAGATGCTATCAGTAAAATTTATTTTTTACCCACCCACTCCTTAGAACTTGCAGAAGCTGCTGCATTGAAAAATGCAATTGCAGAAAATTTTATTGAAAGCCGCGAACCGATTCTGCTTTGTTATGATGTACTGATTCAGTACCTGAGTACCCTTGCCGTTTCCGATGGATTTATTCCGGCTGAAATTTTTAATGAAATAAAATCCACCTATTGTTATGCTGAACTCCAGGAAGAAGAATGGAAAAAAATTATTTATTTCATCACCACCGGTGGTAATGCATTACAACAATATGATGATTATAAAAAATTTGACGTAGATGAATCCGGATTATATAAAATTACCAACCGCCGCATCGCCATGATGCACCGCATGAATATCGGCACTATTGTAAGTGAGTCCATGATGAAAGTACAATGGACAACGGGTGGCTTTGTGGGTGTGATTGAAGAATATTTTATCAGCCGTTTAAATCCGGGTGATGTTTTTTCGTTGGCAGGAAGAAAATTAGAATTTGTTTCTATAAAAGATATGACGGCGTATGTAAAAAAATCGGCTGCAAAAAAATCAATTGTTCCCAGCTGGCAGGGAGGACGGATG
>JANLSA010000070.1:0-1931 GCA_031362085.1 Bacteroidota bacterium
AAACAGACCTGTAACTCCGAATTAACCAATCAACCAATTAGCCAATCAACTTTTCACTTCAACGCCTGCTCCAAATCATTTATGATGTCCTGTAAATTCTCAATCCCAACATTCATCCGTATCAATCCATCTGTGATTCCATATTTTTCCCTTTCCGTTTTTCCAACTCCATGATGTGTCATCGATGCCGGGTGAGATAATAAGGTATCAACTGTTCCAAGAGAAACAGTTCTTACACACATTTGCAGTTTATTCATAAAATCAATCCCGCCCTGCAAACCGGTTTTTAATTCAAAACTCAGCATAGCTCCGGGGTGCCGCATTTGTTTCATAGCAACAGCATGATCGGGGTGTGATGCAAGGCCCGTATAATTTACTTTAGCAACTGCAGTATGCATTTCAAGATAATTTGCTACCTCCATTGCATTATGACAATGGCGTTCCATTCTTACTTCCAGCGTTTTTATTCCTTGTATTAAAAGAAAGGCATCGAAAGGATTTGAATTGCCACCGAGTAAACGATGAACTTTTGTTGCCCATGTTTTCATAAACTCAAGATCTCTCCCCACTAATATTCCACCAATTGCGGTTCCGTGTCCATTTAAAAATTTTGTAGTGGAATGAACAATAAAATCAACATTGTATTTAAAGGGTTGTTGTAAAAAAGGAGTTGCAAAAGTATTATCACAAGCAACTTTAAGATTATACTTTTTTGCAAGCAATGATAATTCTTCAAGATCCACACATTGAATAGTTGGGTTTGCCGGAGTTTCTAAATAAAGCAATTTAATTTTGGGGTCGGCTTTCATAGCCGCTTCGGCTTTATTCAAATCTCTTAAATCCGTAATCACCGCTTCCACTCCAAAGGAGGGTAAAACTTTATGAACAATTTCTTCGGTACCGCCATACAGAGAATAATGTGAAAGTATTTTATCCCCGGCTTTAAGAGTTGATAAAAACAAAGTTGAAATAGCTGCCATACCCGATGAATGTAAAATTCCTTTTACCTCCAGGGGTTCGCCATTTTCTTTTTTCAATCCAAAACTTTCTAAGGCTGCAATTTTATTTTCTGCTTCGGTAAAAGTGGGATTACCCCAACGACTGTAGATATATCCTTCTTCCTGCCCGGTGAAGCGTCGCATACCTTGCTCTGCCGTATCATATACATAAGTGCTGCTTGCATAGATGGGTGTTTGGTGTGCATAGCGGTCATTTTGCTCGTGGCCTCCGTGAATAGCAAGTGAGCTGAAGCCTGTAAGTGGACGGGGAAAACTTTTATCCATTTTAAAATTTTTGATACCGAATTTTATCGGGGGTTAAAAAAACAGAACCAAAAGTAAATGATTTCAACATTACCATCACAACTCAACAAACAACCGCAATTGCGGAACAATGCAATGAAAGAAATCTTGATGCAGTTTGCAACGTATCATATCTGGGCAAATCAAAAACTGCTGGATGTAATTAATGCGTTGCATGAAGAAAAACAATTAGCTGAAGTACCCAGCAGTTTTAAAAGTTTATACGCAACGGTACTGCACATGTGGGATGCAGAAAGCATCTGGTGGCAACGGATGAAAATGCAGGAACGGATAATGATACCCAGTGAAAACTTTACTGGATCCATGCAGGATGTAAGTAATGGTTTAACGTCTCAGTCGAATCAATGGAGAGATTGGGTGGCCAATGCAAGTGATTTGTCTTTGGATCATGTTTTTCAATATTATAATAATAAGAAAGAACATTTTAAAATGCCTGTTTATCAAATGTTGCATCATGTATTTAATCATGGCACTTATCATCGGGGACAATTAGTAAATATGTTACGACAATTGGGAGTTGAAAAAATACCACAAACGGATTTTAGTTTGTGGAGCAGGAAGAAATAGTAGCTAAATTCTCGTCACTGATTTTTTGTTTTTGAACAAATC
>JANLSA010000072.1:0-2135 GCA_031362085.1 Bacteroidota bacterium
CACGGGTGGTGATGAAGCAAGTTTATTTGCCGGTGAGCTACTAAGAATGTATATGCGGTATTGCGAAAGAAGAGGGTGGAAGACTGCTATACTAAGTGAGAGTGAAGGATCGGTTGGTGGTTACAAAGAAGTGCAATTAGAAGTTACTGGTGATGAAGTTTATGGAATTTTAAAATTTGAAAGTGGCGTACATCGTGTACAGCGGGTACCGGAGACTGAAGGCAGTGGCCGTGTACATACATCGGCTGCAACTGTAGCTGTAATGCCGGAAGCTGAAGAAGTGGATTTTGAATTGAATCCAGCAGATGTAAAAATGGAAACATCACGTAGTGGAGGTGCTGGTGGTCAAAATGTAAATAAAGTGGAAACAAAAGTGATGCTGACACATATACCAACGGGTACTGTGATAGTTTGTCAAACTGAACGTTCTCAATTAGGTAACCGGGAAAAAGCTTTTGGAATGATGCGAACAAAATTATATGAAGAGCAGGTAAGAAAACAGGAGGATGAAATAGCACGTCACCGGAAAAGTTTGGTAAGTACCGGCGACCGTAGTGCAAAAATCAGGACTTATAATTTTCCGCAGGGTCGTGTTACTGATCATCGTATCGGGCTTACACTTTATAATTTACCGGAGGTGATGAATGGTGGAATAAAAGAAATATTGGAAGCATTGCAGTTTGCCGAAAATGCTGAAAAATTGGCGAGACAGAATTAAAATTATTGCTAACTGCAGCCTTTTGCAGCAAAACAACTATCTTGATTTTCTAAAAATTTTAAAACATGCTAGACAAATTATTTGATCTTGTAAAAGGATTTGGACAAAAAACAGTGGTTGAAAACACTGAAGTACCTAATGAACATAATGACGATGTAATGGCAGAGGCAACAAGTACCGTGGCAGGTGGTTTAAGAAATGTAATGGCTGGTGGTGGTCTGGAAAGTATCATCAGTCTTTTTCAAAACAGAAATCAATCGAATGCTGGTGGCAGTACTGGAACGAATAGCTTACTTAAAAATCCAATGGTGAGTATGATGGTGGGCCATTTAATAAGTAAACTTACCGGCAAGTATAAAATGAATACAGCATCGGCAAGTAACGTGGCAACGAATCTTATACCGAATGTATTGGATGGTCTTATTCAAAAAACGCAGGATCCCAATAACAGCGATTTTACATTGGATAAATTGATTGGTTCATTAACTGGCGGTGGTAATCTTACACCTCAACAAGGCGGTGGTGTCTTTAATTTTCAGGATTTGATAAGCAAGTTTACCGGTGAAGGGAATAATAGAAACGATGGTGGTGCTAGCAGTGGTGGTTTCAATATTCAGGACATCATCAGCAAAGTAACCGATGGTGCAAGAAATAATATTGGAAATCAAAATCAATCAGGCAGCGGGGGAGGATTGTTTGATTTGATAAAAGGGTTTATAAAATAATTTTATAGTGAAAATATTTCTACCGCAATCCTTTGCAAAAAGGCTTGCGGTTTTTTTTTGGCTTGAATATTGTCTTTTTCTTGACATTCTGTGGTAACAAACGATTTTATCTTTGTCATAGAAATGCAACTATTCTTTTGAACCGGGTTACATTTTGGCCGATATGGAATAAACTTACAAGTTCCTTGAATTAGTATCAGAGATTAGAGCAAGAGTTGGAGATTTTACGAGTGATTGAAAAGTGGAAATACGAAAAGAAGAGCTTTAATTTTTCATTAACACCGGTTTTGATACTAATGGCAATAGATTTGCGTTTATAGAGTATAACTTTTAAACAACGTATTAAATTTTCTCATAAGCAGTTAGTTTTGGTTGCGACCCCTGTCTCTACAGGGGTCTATTTTTTTGCAGAAGATCCAACCCATTTTAAAGCAAGCCACCATCCTGCAAAACATCCAACGGCATCTGCAATTATATCTCCAGTATCAAACGATCGGTTAGGAATGAAATAACGCTGGACAAACTCCATAATAATACCATAAAGGAGAGCAAGAACAGCAATAATTGAAAATAACTTAAGCAGGCCGGAAACGAGATATATTTTTTGCAATCCCCAACAAAATAAAAAAACAAGTATACCGAATAGACCAATATGTACCCATTTATCAAACCAAATTTTGTCTAACCAGTTT
>JANLSA010000101.1:0-5440 GCA_031362085.1 Bacteroidota bacterium
CATCCGTAATGTCTGCACCAAGGCTTACATTACCGGCACCTGTTACAGATGGGGCATCGATATGATCGGCAGCTATGATAATTCCGCCGGTAAGTGATGCAGCAAGTACTGCAATTAATAAAAATTTCTTTTTCATAATAATTTAATGTTTTTTAAAATTGTTGGTAAATATTTGTAGTAGCAACTGCGCGGATTGCAACTCCAGAATGAAAGATTCAAATTGAATGACTCTGTTCATCTTTTTCAAATTCACAATCAATTACGATAGATTATTTGTTTTAGATTTTTAGGGAGCCAATTAATTTTAAATTAATATTGATCCCGTTTAGATCTACAGCCCGTTTTTATCCTTTCACTATTTTAAATCTGTCAAATAATTTGACTCGTATATGATGATAGTATTAACATTTCATGAAAATCACTTACTTTATTCTTCTTCTTTTAATCAACTCTTCTATCCTTGCACAGAAAGGTAGTATTCAGGGTTCGGTAACTGATGATGATACGAAAACTCCGGTTTCCGGGGTAAATATTAATCTGTTAAAAAATGATAAAGTTGATTTTTCTGATTTGTTTGGCAGGTTTCGTATTAAAGATATTCAGCCGGGTCAGTATGAACTGCTGCTTTCTCATATTGGCTATAAAACAGAAATCATTCCGGTAGAAGTAAAAGAAAACAGTGAGGCAATTATAAAAGTTGATTTGAAAAAATCAATCCTCAAACTTTCAGAAATTAAAATTGGGGGAAAAAGAAATATTGCCGTAAATACCATCAGTGCAATTGATATTAAATTGAGACCGGTAAATACCTCGCAGGATATTTTACGTATTGTACCGGGTTTATTTATAGCTCAACATGCAGGTGGTGGAAAAGCAGAGCAAATATTTTTAAGAGGTTACGATATTGATCATGGCACTGATATTAATATAAGTGTAGATGGAATGCCGGTTAATATGGTTAGCCATGCACATGGCCAGGGTTATGCCGATTTACATTTCCTGATACCAGAGACAGTAGAAAAAGTAAATTTTGATAAAGGGCCATACACGACAAATAAAGGAAATCTTGCCACTGCCGGTTTTGTAGAATTCAGTACAAAAGAAGTATTAAAGGAAAATTTTATAAAATTAGAATCAGGTGATTTTAATACTCAACGGGCAGTTGCATTGCTTAAAGTATTAAATAAGAATAAAAATAATATCCGCCAACAATTTTATATCGCTTCTGAATATTTTAAAAGTGATGGGTATTTTAAAAGCCCTCAAAACTTTCACCGTTTCAATCTTTTTGGAAAATACAATGTCTGGTTTCGCAATCATTCACAACTTGCAATTACCGCTTCTGCATTTGACAGCCGCTGGAATGCTTCGGGACAAATACCGGAAAGGGCAGTTCGCAGCGGAATGATAACAAGATTCGGTTCTATTGATAATACTGAAGGGGGAAATACAAATCGGTTGAATTTTTCTGCAAAATTTTCATCTCAATTAAAAAATGAATGGAAGTTTACTGATCAAGTCTATTTTATCCGTTATGGCTTTAATCTCTATTCCAATTTTACTTTCTACTTAAACGATCCTGTAAATGGTGATATGATTAACCAGCAGGAGAAAAGAAATATTTACGGCACAACAAAGCAGTTTTCAAAAAATTGGATGCTGGGAAATAAAAAAATAGTCACCGATTTTGGAGTTGGTTTCCGGTATGATGATATCAACGATATCCAGTTAAACAAATCAGTGAAAAGAAAGTACGTCAGTTCGGTGCAGCATGGAGATATTAATGAACTGAATTCGTTTGCCTACCTGAATCAAAGTATTGACATGTCAGACAAACTGAATATTGCTGGTGGTTTGCGTTTTGATAAATTTAATTTTGGGTATAAAAATAAATTAGCCGGAGAAACAAGTTTTGCAAAACAAACAAAATCTGTGGTAAGCCCAAAACTAAATATCAGCTACGCCCCTTCTCCTACTTTAAAAATATTTTTCAACAATGGCGTAGGCTTTCATTCAAACGACACAAGGGTGATATTGAAAAATACAAATGGGAAAATTTTACCAAAAGTTTTTTCAACCGATTTGGGGATTATGCTTAAGCCATCAAAAAATATTATACTTAAAACAAGTTTTTGGCAAATGTATTCGCAGCAGGAATTTGTATATGTAGGTGATGAGGGTATTGTAGAAACTGGTGGCCGATCAAAAAGAATTGGAATTGATATTTCCGGTCGTCACCAAATTGCGAATTGGTTATTTGCTGATGTTGATTTTAATTTTACAAAACCAAGATCTGCCGATGCCCCGAAAGGCGAAAATTATATTCCATTGGCGCCCAACTTTACTAGTATTGGTGGCATAACAGCAAAAACAAAAAATGGTTTTAATGGTTCACTGAGGTATCGTTTTATTGGCGACAGACCTGCTAATGAATATAACACAGTAACTGCCGATGGCTACTTTTTATTGGATGCCGTTATGAGTTATCAAATAAAGCAATTTGAATTCTTTGTATCAGCTGAAAATCTTATAAATTCAAAATGGAAAGAAGCTCAATTTGAAACTGAATCAAGACTGCAGTTTGAGCCTGCACCCGTTTCAGAAATTCATTTTACACCCGGCACACCAAGATTTTTAAAAGCGGGTATTAGTTTCAAATTTTAAATGATTAATGCTCTATTACCATCGGTGTTTCATTCGTCATCCAGGTTGCAAATAATTCCGAAATCTTCCATACATTTCCTGCATATTTTTGTGGCCTGGCTACCATATATTTTAAAAATTTTCTGACATCCTCCCCAGAGCTTGCTAACATGGCTGCAAATAATTTTTTCCCATTATAAATTCCACCTTTAATTATTTGATCTTGTCCATCATTTTGGGCAAGCATTTCTTTGCCTGTATCTCGTATATCTTTTGCCATCGAGTCTATTAAAGCATTTTCAGTTTGTTCATTCAACTTAAATACTTTCTCCGCACTATAAAATGGAACTTCATCAACCTTTGTTAATCGAATATCATTTCTGGCTATATTAAATAATACACCTATATAAAGTTTCGGCATTCTGCATATACTATAAAGTAAATCGTCTTTTTCAGGTTTCCGGTTATGATAGAGATGTAATGAAAAATAATGCCATTCCTCTTTTATTAAATTACAGCGACCAGCCCCTATCAAGGTAGTGTCAAATATTTTTTCATTTTCATAACGATATTTTAAAATGCCCATTTGCTTATCTTTTATTTTCAACGGTAATGATTCGGTTTTCGAAATTTGAACTACGGTTGTTGAATCGTTAAGTTGTACAGTATAATCTGTAATGCGGAAACAGTATAAAATATCAATTGAATCTTTTTGAGCAGAAATAGTCAGCGTTGAAATAAAAAGTGCAATGGTAAAAAAGATACGGTTCATATTTTAATATTTAAAAACGTTTGTTTTTATCAAATGAATATTAGAACAAAGATGATACTAGTTAATTAAAAGAAAAAGCCCCAGATTGGATTTCCGGGGCTTTTCTGATTAAAATTTACTTAGAAAGGTTTCTTTACTGCCGGCAACACCATTCCAGTAAATTTCGGAGTTAGTTTCATGTTGTAAAAAATGAATGAATAGATATCTGCTGTTGTTTCCAGATTTTTTTTCAAATTGCTGGCGCCATGCCCTGAGTTTACATCCACCCGAATCAGGACGGGGTTAGGTCCTTTATATTTTTCCTGGATGGTAGCAGCATATTTAAATGAATGTGCAGGAACTACCCTGTCATCATGATCTGCTGTGGTAATAATTGTTGATGGATAATTCAATCCCGGTTTAATATTATGAATAGGCGAATAAGCCAGTAAGTTTTTAAATTCTTCTTCGCTATTGTCAGCGTTGCCATATTCAGCTATCCAGTTCCAGCCAATTGTAAATTTATGAAAGCGCAGCATATCCATTACACCTACTTGTGGTACAGCAACCCGAAATAAATCCGGCCGCTGATTGATAACAGTACCTATCAATAGACCGCCGTTTGATCCACCATTTACTGCCAGATAATCTGGAGATGTATATTTTTTATCTATTAAATATTCTCCCGCTGCAATAAAATCATCAAACACATTTTGTTTATTAAAACGCATTCCGGCTTCATGCCATTTTTCGCCATACTCACCACCACCACGCAGGTTGGCGATACAATAAACGCCACCTTGTTCCAACCAGGCAATGCGTGTTGGGGAGAAAGAAGGATTGCTGCTGATATTAAATCCACCGTATGCATATAATATTGTCGGATTCTTTCCATTTAAAACCGTTCCCTTTTTATAAACAATAAACATCGGGATTTTAGTACCATCCTTACTTGGATAAAACACTTGTTCCATTTTATAATCTTCCGGTATAAATTTTACTTCTGGTTTTCTAAATACAGTACTTACTCCCGTTGCAATATCATATTTGTAAATAGTGGGTGGAAATGTAATGGAAGTAAACGTGTAAAAAACAAATTTATCATTCCGCTCACCGCCAAATCCGTTTGCCGTTCCTAAAGTTGGCAATTTCACTTCACGTTCCAGTTTTCCATTAAAATCATAAACATATACACGGGTTGTTACATCTTTTAAATAAGAAACAAAAAGCTTACCTCCAGATGATGTTACAGAAATAAGATTTTCTTCTTTCTCCGGTATTATCGTTTTCCAGTTTGAAGGGTCAGGTTTATTTGGATCAAGAGAAATTAGTTTTCTGTTTTTTGCACCATCATTTGTAAGCATTAAAAAATTTCCATTTATTGCTTCTACAAAATTGTAATCATAATCAGTTGCTTCTTTAATGATAGGTTTAAATTTCTTGTCGGTTCCAGATGCTTCAAAATACCAAAGTGCATTTCCGGTTTTTGCTTTTCCTCTGTCACTAATATTTAAAAAAACATATTTTTCATCTTCATCCGTAAACACTCCGTGAAAGCGTTGTGGATTTGAAGGATCCTCATAGATTAATATATCTTCGGATTGATCAGTTCCTACTATATGATAATACACCTGGTGATTTTCATTTTTGGTAGAAAGTTCTTTTCCTTTTTCTGGTGTTGGGTAACGGCTATAATAAAAACCATTGCCCTGCCAACTTGCTCCCGAAACTTTTACCCAGGCAAGTGAATCTTTTAAATATTTTTTTGTGGTCAGGTCCATAACAAATAGAGTTCGCCAGTCACTTCCACCAATTGACTTTCCAACAACAGCATATTTTCCATTTTTTGAAATTGAAAATGTCCCAAGTGAAGTAGTACCATCAGCAGAAAATTTATTTGGATCTAATAGCATTTCCGGTTTTCCTTTCAATCCTTTTTGTCTGAATAAAACGCTTTGATTTTGTAATCCGCTATTTTTTGAAAAATAGAAATATTCATTGTTACGGGATGGTGAAGAATATTTCGGATAGTCATTAATATCTTCC
>JANLSA010000132.1:0-1672 GCA_031362085.1 Bacteroidota bacterium
TTGTTTTTTAAAACACTTAATGATATGTTGCCACTGCTTTTTGGAACAATACCATGCCAGACTGCATTTTCAATAAAAGGTTGAATGATCAATGCAGGTATCTGGATTGATTTCAAATCAATACTTTCATCAATATTTACAACATAAGAAAATTTGCTATCAAAGCGCATTGCTTCCAATTGCAAATACAGTTTGCATGTTTCTATTTCGTCATAAAGACTTATTTCTTTTTTATCAGCATTATTAAAAAGTGTACGTATCAGTTTTGAAAAAGTGGTTAGATAAGTAACAGATTTATCTTTTTGATCGTCCTGTATCAATGATTTAATTGAATTCAGGCAATTGAAAATAAAATGGGGGTTCATTTGTGCACGGAGTGCTTTGGCTTCAAGTGCAAGTAATTCTTTTTCATGAGCAGCTTTTAGTCTTTCCTGTTTCCTTACAGTCCTTACTCTTAATTTGACTATTAAATAAATCAATAAACTGATTGCTCCGATTACAGAAGCCCAAAACCACCAGGTTTGCCAAATGGCTGGCTTAATAATAATTACGAGTTCGGCCTGATTTTTTCGCCAGTCTTCATTCCCCTTTTTTACTTTCACCCTGAAAGTATATGTTCCGGGTTTGAGATAAGAATACTGAGCCATATTCATTCGTTCATCCAGTAATGAATAAGGCACAACTACCCATTCATTTTCAAATCCTTCTAATTTATATGCAAACACAATTGTGTCTTCATCTGAAATCCCCCTGGCCCTATAAAAAAGAGAAATATCATTTTGATTATATGCGAGTGTTATTTTTTTCAGTATATCATAATTACCATGGGAGTTTTTTAGATCATAATAATTTACACCTCCGATTAATATATCGGATATTAAAACCGGGGCAATAGTACTGTCCGGTTTTACTGCCGCAAAACTTGTATTAAATTTTCCTGGCTTAGTCCAAAAAAAGCCTCCTCCTTTTATTATATATAAACTGCCATTGGCATCCAGTTCAATACTGGTAGTCTTGTTAAGCGTTTCACTGAATGTTGAATCATTGATAAAGCTATACGTTTCATTGTCTGTATTAAAGATGGCGGGCAATGAATCGCCTGCCGCTACAAAAAACTCATTTTCACTCTTTCTGCAAAAATTCAGAACCGGACTATGAATATTTTTATCGCCGGCGTTGTTTTTTTTATAAGAAAAGAACCGCGATGATTTACTGAAAAGAGAATATCTCCCCAAACCTTTTTCCAAAGTACTAAACCATAAAGTAATTCCCATTTGTCCAATTTCCATATCAGTAACAGTTAACGTATTGCCATTGACAGCTGGAATTTTATTAATTGCCTTTCTATTTTTTTTATCATAAGCATATATCCCATAATTAGTGCCAACCCATATAAATCCCTCTTCCTGGTCATATGCAAATGAGCAAGGTATTATCCCTTTACCAAAAAAGACTTTTTCAATTTTTTTTTCTCCTCTTTTGATAATTATATTACTATCCTTATCAAAACCGGAATCATAATTGAGTCCGGGCCATTCTGCCAAATTGGAATTCACAATATTTGCTGCATCTTTTACTGTATATAATGTATCTAAATTGGTTGCTATATACAAATCACCCTGTGGATCAATCCAGATATTTTTAATGTCTGTTGATTTATTATTTGTTTCCG
>JANLSA010000170.1:0-25167 GCA_031362085.1 Bacteroidota bacterium
AAGATTTGCAGGAATAAAATCCTTTTGTGTGGCATTACTTGTATAAGAAATTTTAGAACCCAGGTTACTCATTACTGCACCAAAAGCCCAGCCATTTCCAACATCACTTTTTCCATCATAGTAGTAAGAAATATCCCCGGCAACAGCATTACCTGTTTTATAAGTTGTGCTTCCAACCGTAATATTGTTTGCCAGATTAGAACTTATATATTTTAACCCAACACCAATGCCGGATTTTTTAGACAGTTGTCTTGAATAACCAAAATCAATTCCGAATTCTCTTGGACGAAAACTACCAAATTCATTTCCGAGGTTATCGGTAAACTGAATATTTCCTAAACTGAAATAACGGAGTGAACCAGAAATTGCCTGCTCATCATCCAATTTATAATAGCCGGATAAAGCTGCGAGGTAAACATCGTTTACAAGATCTTTTAACCAGGGTGTATAGGAAGCCAAAATGCCTCCTTTCGATTTATTAAAAGATGTTTTTGCCAAATTCCAAAAAGACGAACTCGCATCAGGTGATGTAGCAAGACCTAAATCTCCCATTCCACCAGCACGGGCATCAGGTGAAATACGAAGAAATGGAACAGCAGTAGTAACGACATTAATCGGGTCAGCTTGCGCTGAAGCGATTTGAGACAGACCAAATGAAAAGAAAAGGGCGACAGTTAGTTTTAAAGCAGTGGATTTCATTAGTTGAAATGTTTATTGGTTGTAAATATAAAAGTTTTGGTTAAACGAAAATCTGATATGCTGAATTTTATTGTTTTTAAAAAATAACAAGTTTTCCTATTGAATGTTTTCTACTGTTTTCCGGTGAAATAACTGTGAGTTTATAAAGATAAACACCTCTTCCAATTTTTTCACCGAACGCATCGCGACCATCCCATTCTACTTCACAAGAACGGGTGCCCTCTGTATTTATTGTGCTGCTCAACGTTTTAATTATCTTTCCTGACAAGCTAAAGATATTCACATTTACTCTTAAATTCTGACCCGGGCGGTTATGTTCGAACCAAAATTGTGTATATGTGGAAAACGGATTGGGATAATTCAATACTCTTGTTATAATAAATTCTTCGCTTTTTACAACAACAAATTCCAAAATATATTCTGAAGAATTATTGAGATTGTCCCATGCTTTAATTTTCAATACATGCTTGCCCGGTTCCAATAAAGGCAATTGAAATCTCGCTACACCCTGCCCCGCATTATTCAAATCGGATTCAAAAAAATCGTTAAGAATGAAAATCGGGTTATTGTTATTGTCCAGAACTGCAGTTATATCATGCCCGATTGATGTTCCTGTGGTATTAATTCCAGAAGAATCTTTCAATTTCACAATCAGCACCGGATTTTGATTACTGATACTTCCGTTTATAAATTTTTCATCGTTCAAAAATGCTTTTATTTCAGGTCCGTTTTTTTCATTGTTTGCAGAAGCGATATCTCCGCCAATAATAAATTTTGTAAAAAATCCAGCTGCTTCTTTTACTCCGTCTTCAGCATACAAACTAATTTTACCATTGCCGTATTGAAAATTGATATCTTTTGGCATTTTAAATGAAATAGCGAATTTTCCATTTACCGTTGAATTTTTTCCTTTAAATAAAATAGCATTTTGAATGTTGAACGTTGCTGCTACACTTGTTGCATCGTTAGCTAGGGTTGTTGCTTGCTTCACTTTATCAAAAACGGTTGTATAAACTGTTCCGTTAAATCCAGAAAGTAAATTTCCCTGGGCATCTGTTACTTCTCCTTCCAATAAAACATTTTCTGTGGCACTAAGTGTATCCGTTTGCGAACTAACCCGATTGTTGATTTTTGTAATTTTAATTTTTTGTTCCGGAATTGCAATTCGCATAGCCGGGTCGCCAAGCAAAGTGAACTTTCTATTATTAATAATATCTCCTGAAGTTTGATAGGTTAAATTTTTTGTAGCCATCATTGCTTCTCCTAAGGTTTTAAATTTATTTGAAGCATCCGGTAATAAAGCGGTTGAGAGGTAGTTGTTATTTATTAACCGATTACTGAAAGAAAACACCAGCCTTGTCGTAGTCATGAGTGCAATACCACCCGTATTTGATCTTAGCAAAAGGTTTTCGCCAATTGAATTGATTTGAGGGTTATCAAAAGGGGCAAAATCGCAGGTGGCTGTAATAAAAAGTGGAAGACGATTGCTATTATTCCAGTTATTAATTATTTCCTGATCCAATATTACTTCTTCTGCTAACCTCTTAAATCCGCCATGACCTGAATAATTCCAAATCAAAGTACCATTGTAAACAGCATTATTTATTGCATCATTTGCCTGCGGATATTTGCTGCCACCAGAACCCGTTTGCTGAGTATATGCATCCAAATAAATTTTATTGAGATTAAGAATAGAATCAATATTTAATATCGTTGATGAAAATAGTTCCGTATCCTGAAAATGCAGGTTTTGATCTTCATCATCAGCAATTACAGTTATATTATTTCGCCACGGACCAAAACTTTTTTTATCGTGATAAGCTAAAACCTTATCAACAAAATTTTTTGCTTCTATTTCATTTTTCGCCGGTACTCTTCCGATTCCAATATCAAGAATATTTGTAACCAATCCTGAATTAATGTCTTCATTGTCATCTAAAAAACCAAAGAAATCATCGGAAGTATAAGTTGCAAGCGGATCAAGTGAACTTACACTTTGATAAGCCGGGACAAAATTTGTGTTATTACTTAACCGGTCTTTATAATCATAAGAAGCATCGCCAAACAATAAAACGTATTTTAATTTATTAAGAGGCTGGTTTCGGTATTTGTCATAATACAATTTTATAAAATCTCGGATAGCAGTTGGGTCTGGGCTGCCACTACTAAACTCATTATAAATTTGATCAGCAGAAACAACTTTAACCCGTAAGTTATTTTTTTGTTGATGAAAAGTTGCAAGTCTGACAACCTGAGAAAGCAAGGATGAATGTGTAATGATAAGATAGTCGGTTGATGATGTATTATGCAAATCCTGGTTATTAATTCTGCCCTCCGCTCCCGGTTTATAAAATTCATTGCCATTAAAACAAATATATTCCCGCAACCTGTTGCAGTTGTTTACAAATCTGAAATTGCCATTGCTGAAATTTCCCTGAAGATTTACCGGGTTAGATGGACTCGTTATATCCCAAACCTGTAATGCTGAACTTGTATTTGTTATGATAAATTCCCCGGTATTATTATCTGCGACACTGATCCAGTCACGGAAACTCAATTGATTGATGCCAGTCATTGAAAGATTTCTCCGTACAAAAAATTCAAACCAGTTTAACCAGCCTTGTGCATTGAAACTTGCAGGTACAAAACTGTAATTAACAGAAATGGTATTTTGTAAAATATTGGTTGATGCAAAGGCCGTTGTTTGTTGCGCAAATAAATCATACTGATTATTGCCTGTAGGTAAAATATTTATTTGCTGCAGGGGTTGATTATTAATTTTTACATCAAACCGGCTGGATGCCCCAACAGACCGGGCTATACAATTTGTAATGAGTGTTGCTTGAATTCCTGTTGAAATATTGGGGATCGTAAAATCAAAACTTCTGCTGAGCAATCTGCCGGGCAAAGAAGATAACTCTTCGCCATACCATTCTTTACCGCTTGCCAAAAAATTTACGGTATCCAACTCATGAAAATACCTTTCAGAAAAATTAGTGATTGTGATGTTAGTTGAAAAATTATTGGTAAGGGTTTGAATTCTTTTACCAATGCCAGCCACTGTTAAGAAATAAAAACTCTTATCAGAATAAATGTTTTGTTGATGACTAAATCTTTTGTTTACAGAATCTTTAGTCCATTGATCGGGTCCGCTTGCATAAAACAATAAATAATCACTCCCGTTAAAAATTCCATCACCCCCGTCTACTATCATCAATGCATTTTCTTCCAAATCATCTTTTGGCAAATCAGCATTTGCTTCAGGCAACATTGAACCGCCATTTCCAAAAATCCGTAATGCCGTAGAAGAAAGATTTTGTGTACTTACACCCAATGAATTCAAAAAGGGTATATCAATTTTATAAATTCCTGTTTCTTTTACAGAAATTTTAAACCAGTTGCCAGAAGCCAATACAGAATTGGCTTTATAAATCCGTTGAGCATAAATATTTAGTCCAATTACCACAAACAGCATATAAAGAATTGTCTTTCTATACATAAGCCTGCAAGTTTATTAAATAGTAGGAATTACCCGCATAGAAAAAAAGTATTTCTGCTTAATTGTTTTTAATTAATGTGCCTATATTCGCAAGTCGGGGGTGTATCTTTTTGATTCAAAGTGCAATATTTTACCCCGCCCGGCGTTAATTTAATTCCAATTCAAAGGTTTATGCAAAAAACTATCAACTTGAAAAACTTAGTAATCCTTTTATTCTGCGCTGCCTTTCTCGCATCCTGCAAAGGAAAGAGTCTGTTTAGTAAGAAAAAAGAGAAGTCAGACGTTACCGGATGGAACTACGATGATAAAAACCGTGGTGGCTACCAGGTGGCTAAAGCAAAAGAACAAAACACAGGTCCCGGTCTTGTACTGGTTCAGGGTGGTACGTTCACCATGGGTCAAACAGAAGAAGATGTGATGAGCAATTGGGATAATATTCCAAGCCGCCAATCTGTCCCTTCTTTTTATATGGACAAAACCGAGGTTGCCAATGTTCACTATCGTGAATATTTGTACTGGTTAAACAAAGTATTTGATGTAAGTGCTGACCCAATTAATCAAAAAATTTTAGATGCAGCATTGCCCGATACATTAGTTTGGCGTAGTGAATTAAGCTACAATGAACCAATGGTTGAATATTATTTGCGTCATCCGAGTTATAACTATTATCCTGTTGTAGGTGTAAGCTGGAGACAGGCACATGATTTCTGTTTGTGGAGAACCGACAGGGTGAATGAAGGAATTTTAATGGATAAAGGTTTTATTAATGCTCAGGCACATTTAAATGGTCAAACAGGTGCAGGTGCTGATGGCAACTTTACAACAAAAGCATATTTATTAGGATACGATCCTCCCCCTCCTGGAAGAACAGCAACATCTAGGAAAAATAATCCGCTTAAGACTGCTGCTGGTCAACCAAGAACAGTAGTAACATTGGAAGATGGTATTTTATTACCAGACTACAGATTGCCAACAGAAGTTGAGTGGGAATTTGCCGCTTACGGTTTAATAGCTGAGAATCCAAGACCAAGTCGCAAAGAAGGAAAACGAGGTGAGGAATTAGCAATGAATAAACAAATTTATCCATGGTCTTCTAAAATGACGGGGCTTCGTGATTCACGTCATGGTAGCTGGCAGGGTACTTTTCTTGCAAACTTTAAACGTGGATCTGGTGACGTTGCCGGTACAGCCGGTGGTTTGAATGACCGTGCTTTTTATACATCAGAAGTAAGTTCATTCTATCCCAACTCGTATGGTTTATTTAATATGGCGGGCAATGTGAATGAGTGGGTTGATGATGTTTTCCGTCCATTAAACGGTTTGGATAATGATGATGTAGCGGGATACCGTGGTAATAAATTTCAAACATTATATGTAAAAGATCCAACGGCTATAGATGCTGATTCAAGATTTGAAAAAGATAGTACAGGTCGTGTAAAAATGCGGAATGTGACTGATGAAGAAAGCAAGAACAGACGTAACTATCAGCGGGGTAATGTTATCAACTACCTGGATGGTGACTCATTATCTCAGGCAAGTTATGGTTATGGCAAAACAACTTTGATAAGTGATAAGTCAAGAGTATATAAAGGAGGAAGTTGGTCAGATATGCCTTATTGGTTAAGCCCGGGTGCCCGCCGCTTTTTAGAAGAAGATCAGGCATTGAGTACATTAGGTTTCCGTTGTGCTCAGATTCGTTTGGGAAGTGCAGAGGGTAACAAACGTAAAACAGGTAACTGGTACAAAAAAAGAAATAATAAAAGATAATCCTTCAAATAAAAACAAAAACCCCCGGCATAATCGTCGGGGGTTTTTTGTTTCCGGGTGTTTACATTTGCAATATGCAGATTTCTCACCTTTATAAAATTTATCAACAGTATCCATCTGTACAAACCGATACCAGAAAATTAAAACCCGGCGATATTTTTTTTGCATTAAAAGGCGGCAACTTTAATGGAAATACTTTCTCAAAACAAGCAATCGTTTCCGGTGCATCTTATTCCGTAATTGATGAAGCAGCATATGAAATTCCGGGTAAAACAATTTTGGTTGATGATGTATTGAATACATTACAACAACTTGCAAAATATCACAGAGAACAATTCAAAAACCTGTCCCAACCCTTCGGGATTCCATTTATTGCTATCACCGGCAGTAATGGCAAGACAACAACTAAAGAGCTGATTCATGCTGTTCTTTCAACTAGATACAAAACATATACTACAGAAGGAAATCTGAACAATCATATCGGCATCCCCCTTACAATTTTAAAAATAAAAAACGATGCTGAGATAGCAGTAATAGAAATGGGAGCTAATCATCAGAAAGAAATTGAGGGTTATTGTAATTACACATTACCAACTCATGGCTTAATCACGAATTGTGGCAAAGCACATCTTGAAGGTTTTATAAATGAAGCCGGCGTAAGAAAAGGGAAAGGAGAATTGTTTGACTACCTGAGAGCAACAAATGGGACTGCCTTTATTATGAGTGATTATGAATATTTACAAGAAATGAGTCAGGGAATTTCACAAATCATAAAATATGGATCTGCTAATGCAGATGTAGAAGGAATTGCTATTGACAATGAAACGCAGTTAACTGTAGAAATTAAGAAAGGAAATTTTACGGGAAAAATTAAAACACAATTAGTAGGTGATTTTAATTTGCCCAATGTACTGGCAGCCGTTGCAGTTGGTATTAATTTTAATGTTCCGGCAGAAAAAATAAAATCGGCTATTGAAAACTATGTTCCTTCCAATAGCAGGTCGCAACTAATTGAAAAAGGAACAAATAAAATAATTCTTGATGCTTATAATGCCAATCCCAGCAGCATGAAACTGGCAATAGAAAATTTTGCAAAAGTGAAGGATGGAAAAAAAATATTGATATTAGGTGCTATGGCAGAATTGGGAAAAGAAACAGAACATGAACATCAGCAAATTATCAGCTTAATTCGTAAGCATACTTGGGATGAAGTAATATTAGTTGGAGAAAATTTTAATAATCTCAATCACCCGTTTAAAAAATTTTCTTCAAGTAGTGATGCGAAAGAATGGTTTAAGAACCAGCATTTTCAAAACACATTTTTTTTAGTAAAGGGAAGCAGAAGTACACAAATGGAAAAAATAATTGAATAAAAAAATTATGAGTTGGAAAGAACAATTTCCCCAATTTGAATCTGGCCTGATTGAAACAATCAGTAAACATGCAATTGAAAAAACATTTCAGCCCGGAGAAGTTATTATGCGTACCGGACAGTTTATTAAATCCACTGTAATTATTTTAAAAGGTCGCATCAAGATTTACAGAGAAAGTGATGACGGCGGTGAATTTCTTATGTATTACCTGGGACCCGGCGAAGCTTGTGCTGTTTCGATGATTTGCGCCATCCAATCAACTGCCAGCGAAATAATGGCAAAAGCAATTGAAGAAACTGAAGTATTGTTGATTCCAATTCAGTTGATGGATGAACTGATGAACAAATATAAAAGTTGGTACCAATTTGTAATTCAAACTTACCGCAGCCGCTTTGATGAAATGCTGGCTGTTGTAGATAACATAGCTTTTAGGAACATGGATGAACGATTGGAGTTTTACCTGAAGCGTTTTAAGAATGAAACCGGGAAAAAAACATTCGAAACATCTCACCAGGATATTGCAGACGATTTAAATTCATCCCGTGAAGTAATTTCCAGGCTATTAAAAAAAATGGAACAACTCGGAAAATTAAAATTGCATCGTAATGCAATTGAAATTTTAGATTTGTGATATTTATCACCAGAATTAAATAGTAAGTACTTCATTTTTGCACCCTGATAAAAATTAAATGGAAATTTTAGGTTATATCGCTTCTGTATTTATTGGCATTTCATTAGGCCTTATTGGAGGTGGTGGTTCTATTCTTACGGTTCCGGTTTTAGTTTACCTGTTCGGAGTAGAGCCTGTTATAGCAACTGCATACTCCTTATTTATTGTTGGAGCAACAAGTTTGGTTGGAACAGTACCCAAATACCGACAAGGTTTTGTCAATCTTAAAACAGCTCTAATATTTGGAGTACCTGCTATTGCAGCAGTATTTGCTACCCGTGCATTTATTATCCCGATGATTCCGATTAAAATTTTCACCATCGGTGATTTTGTTTTCACCAAGTCCATACTCATGATGCTTTTATTTGCTGTGCTTATGGTTTTTGCTTCCATTTCTATGATACGTGAAAAGAAAAAAGAAAATGGAAATGAATCAGGTGAACAAAAATTTAATTACCCACTGATATTACTGGAAGGATTGGTTGTTGGAGTTTTAACCGGACTCGTAGGTGCCGGAGGCGGATTTCTAATAATACCTGCATTGGTTTTACTTAGTAAACTACCCATGAAACAAGCAGTGGGCACATCGCTGTTGATAATTGCTGCTAAATCTTTGATTGGTTTTACCGGCGATTTAAAACATTATACGATGGACTGGCAATTACTTTTAATTGTAACGGCTCTGGCTATCGGGGGTATATTTTTTGGCAACTGGATTAGCCATAAAATTCATGGAGACCGGTTAAAAAAATGGTTTGGCTGGTTTGTATTGATAATGGGAATTTATATAATTGTTAAAGAATTATTTTTTCGGTAAACAAGTTTACCTCGTGTGACAAAAGTCATAGTAAACTATTTTACAGAACATCAACTTTGTCGTCACTAAACAGCATTGCAAAATTCTTAAAATAAAAATTTATGAAAATAGAACAAATTTATACCGGCTGTCTTGCACAAGGTGCTTATTACATTGAAAGTAATGGTGAAGCTATCGTAATCGATCCATTGCGTGAGGTGCAACCGTATATTCAAAAAGCGGAAAGGAATAATGCAAAAATTAAATATGTTTTTGAAACACATTTTCATGCTGACTTTGTTTCAGGCCATATTGATTTAGCAAAAGCTACCGGTGCAAAAATTGTTTATGGCCCCACTGCCAATCCGGATTTTGAAGCACATATTGCTACGGATGGTGAAGAACTGAAATTAGGAAATGTTACATTCAAAGTGCTGCATACACCTGGCCATACAATGGAAAGTACCTGTTACTTATTAAGAGATGAGAATGGAAAAGATGTTGCCATCTTCACAGGTGATACTTTATTTATCGGGGATGTTGGCCGTCCGGATCTTGCTCAAAAAGTAGTTGCAGATTTGACGCAGGATAAACTTGCAGGCTATTTATACGATTCGCTTCGAAAAAAAATAATGCCCCTTGCAGATGAACTGATTGTTTATCCTGCACATGGCGCCGGCAGTGCTTGTGGAAAAAACATGAGTAAGGAAACATCCGATACACTTGGCCATCAAAAAGCAATCAACTATGCATTGCGGGCAAATATGACAAAAGAAGAATTTATAAAAGAAGTATTAACTGGATTAACTGCACCTCCACAATATTTTCCGCTGAACGTAATGATGAATATTCATGGATATGACAGCATAACCGAAGTAATAGAAAGAGGAACACATGCATTGAGTGTGGATGCCTTTGAAACAGCAGCCAATGAAACCGGCGCATTGATTCTTGATACAAGAGACCCACAGGTTTTTGCAAAAGGATTTATTCCAAATTCTATAAATATTGGTGTGGATGGAAGTTTTGCTCCATGGGTGGGTACAATGATCCCCGATATTAAACATGAAATTTTATTGGTTACTGAACCCGGTCGGGAAGAAGAAGTAGTAACAAGACTGGCCCGTGTGGGATATGATTATGCAATCGGGTATATCAAAGGCGGTTTTGATGAATGGAAAAAATCAGGTAAAGAGGTAGATACAATAGAATCAATCAGTGCTGATGAACTGGCAGAAATTGTAACAAAAAATCCTGAAGCAAATATCCTGGACGTTCGTAAAAAAAGTGAATACGTTTCTGAGCATGTGGCAAATGCAGAAAATGCACCGCTGGATTTTATCAACGACAGTATGCTGAAGGTCGATAAAAATAAAACCTATTATGTGCATTGTGCCGGTGGGTACCGCTCAATGATTTTTGCTTCCATCCTGAAAGCCCGGGGTTATGATAATCTGATAGACGTGAACGGTGGTTTTAAAGCATTGAAAGAAACAGGAAAATTTACTGTTTCAGATTATGTTTGTCCAACAACCTTATTATAAAAAATTAAAATAGATATTATGAGTTTGATGGAAACCCTTTTTGGGAAAAAAGAAAAAATAGATTTTAAAGAACTTATAAAGACCGGCGCAATTATCGTTGATGTGAGGTCGCCGGTTGAATATGGCAGTGGCCATATTCCGGGCTCATTAAATATTGCCCTCGAACAAATCGGTTCAACCATTTCTTCATTAAAACAAAAAAACAAACCATTGATTTTGGTTTGTCGCTCCGGTACACGAAGCAATATGGCAACCGGCATGCTTAAAAATGCTGGGCTTGAAATATACAATGGCGGCGCATGGGATGATCTAATGCATAAAATTGAATAGCAATTTTTCGACTTATTGTATAAGGCCTGCTGGTTTTTTGCCGGCAGGCTTTTCTTTTTACTAATTTTATATATCGGGATTTGTGTGACACCTGTCACAATGAATTTTACAGCTCTTAATAATTTTGAATAACAAAAATTTATGCAATGAATTTTATAGATTGGATTAAGCAACCCTGGCCCTGGTATGTAGCTGGCCCTTTGATCGGACTTACAGTTCCATTGTTATTAATTCTAGGAAATAAGACTTTTGGAATTTCTTCTTCACTTCGGCATGTTTGTGCTGCATGCGTTCCGGCCAATATCCCTTTCTTTAAATATGACTGGAAAAAAGAAATCTGGAATCTTTTTTTTGTAGGTGGTGTATTAATCGGTGGTATTATTGCCGGAATTATTCTTGCAAATCCGAACCCGGTTATTATTGATTCAAGACTTGCAACTGACCTGGCAGCTGTTGGCGTAACAAATACTGACGGAATGGTACCTAATGAATTATTTAATTGGGATTCTTTGTTAAGTATAAGAGGTTTTATACTGTTAGTAGTAGGCGGTTTCCTCGTTGGATTTGGAACACGTTATGCAGGCGGTTGTACAAGTGGTCATGCAATAATGGGAATCAGCAACCTCCAAATGCCATCGATAATAGCAACCTGTTGTTTTATGATAGGTGGTTTTCTCGTATCTAATTTTATACTACCACTGATTCTTAAACTTTAATATTCTTAAACTATTTATGGAAACAATAAAAGCATTAGACACGAATACCGATTTTGAAATCCGATCAGAAAATGCAATGTGCGTTAACAATTCTGAATTGGATAAACCTATTTTGTCAAATGTAAAATTTGCATTTGCAGGAATACTCTTTGGAATTATTTTAGTAAAGTCAGAAGTAATATCCTGGTTTCGTATACAGGAAATGTTCCGGCTGCAAAATTTTCATATGTATGGTGTCATAGGTTCTGCAATCGCAGTTGGCATGTTGAGTTTGTTTATCATTAAAAAATTTAATATTAAATCCATTGAAGGAGAAACAATAAAAATTGAACCTAAAAAATTTAACAAAGGACAAATTTATGGCGGGCTGACTTTTGGATTTGGTTGGGCATTAACGGGTGCTTGTCCGGGACCCTTGTTTGCTCAAATAGGAACGGGTGCTATAGTTATTATAGTTACATTGTTTTTTGCAATTTTGGGTACATGGGTTTATGGAAAATTGAGAAATAAACTACCGCATTAACTGAGTGAAATGAATTTTCTTAAAACAAACTGGTTACCCATATTAATGGGAATTATTTTTTCAAGTTGGATATTGATCCAACTTGTAAAACCATCATCGGTGGAAAAGAGCCAGGTAGTTGAGGAAGTTTCAGCATGGGTAGGACCGGGAAAATATCAGATTCCAATTTATACAGATTCAGGTAAACTCATTGCATATGGAAGAGACCTGATTGAAAACACATCGAAATATCTTGGACCCCGAGGTTCAGTATTACAAATTACAAATGGAATGAATTGTCAGAACTGCCATTTAGATGCCGGCACAAAACCATTTGGAAATAATTATGGTGCTGTTTTTTCTATGTATCCAAAGTTTCGTGATCGGAGTGGTGCAATGGAATCTATTTTTAAAAGAGTAAATGATTGTTTGCAAAGAAGTTTAAATGGTAAAGCATTAGATACAAACTCAAAAGAAATGCAGGCAATACTTGCTTATATGAAATGGGTAGGTGGAAATGTACTCAAAGGCGAAAAACCAATTGGATCTGGTATTGTTGATTTGCCATTTTTAAACCGGGCTGCTGATCCTGTAAAAGGAAATGCAATTTATATAAATAAATGTCAGACTTGCCATGGTGCAGATGGTCGGGGGAAAAAATCAATTGATGAAATAAGTTTTACTTATCCTCCACTCTGGGGAAATCAAAGTTACAATACAGGTGCTGGTTTATTTCGGATTACAAGGTTTGCCGGATATGTAAAAAATAATATGCCCTTTGGCGTAGTAAGTTATCATAATCCGCAACTCACCAATGAAGAAGCCTGGGATGTAGCTGCATTTGTAAATTCACAACCACGTCCTGCAGGAGATATAGGTAAAGACTGGCCTGATATTTCAAAAAAACCATTCGATCATCCGTTCGGACCCTATACAGATTCATTCAGTGAAATACAACATAAGTACGGACCGTTTCTGCCAATTAAAACTGCTAAGGAAGAAGCGGCAAAAAATAAAAAACAAACGAAATAAAAATCATGCCTGATAAAATAGAACATCTGGTTAACTGTAGTTGCGGATGTCATACAAACGAAAAAGAAATTGTTGAAAAACCACTGAATGAAAGCCGTCGTGATTTTTTTAAAGATGCGGCTGTTTTAACTGCAGGCGTTTTTATTCCACCAGCAATTGCCAATGCAACTGCTGGTGACTTGTATCATGAAAATGAAATTCAAAAAAACAAAGCGGTGCAAAATGGTAAAGCACAGATTTTTTCTTTGCTTCATACCAGTGATATACATGCTCAACTTTATACCCACGATGAATTCTTTTTTGAAAACGGGAAACCTGTTTACAAAAAACGTGGTGGCTTTGCCGTTTTAAAAACAATGCTCAAAACATTAAAAGCAAAAAACCCTTCCAATACATTAATTATAGATGGCGGCGATTGTTTCCAGGGTGGTGGTGTGGCGGCATTAACTGAAGGAAGGGGGATTGTACCGTTGATAAATAATATCGGTTATGATTTAATTCTTCCCGGCAACTGGGAAGTAGTATATGGAAAAGATATTATGTGGCATGACCTGGGAGGATATAACTCCACAAAGATTTGTGCAAATATGTTTCATGATACTACTGATGATTACAAAGGCGAATTAATATTTCCTCCTTACTGGATAAAAATGATTGCCGGAGTAAAGATTGGTTTTATAGGCTACAACGATCCGCTCACTCCAAAACGCCAATCACCAGCCTATAGTAAAGGCATCACGTTTACAAAACCAGAACTGAATGTTGAGAAATATATAAAGCTGTTGAAAGAATATGAAAATTGTGTTATGGTTTTTTTAGTTACACATATGGGTCTTTCGCAGCAGGTTGATTTAGCCAATAAAAAAGAAGTAGCTGGAGTTGATTATATATTGGGTGCTGATACACACGAACGGGTACGGAAACCGATACAGGGAAAATATGCTAAGGTAACTGAACCGGGCGCCTTTGGTTCTTTCGTAGCAAAATTAGATGTGGTAGTAGAAAACGGAAAAATAAAAGATAGCAACTATCAACTATTGGATGTGGATCCTGAAAAATATAAACCCGATATGGAAATGGCTGCATTGGTTGAAAAAGTTAGAGAGCCTTACAAAAAAGAACTGAATAAAGTAATTGGCAAAACCAAAACCAACCTGGTTAGATATTATGTTATCGAAAACCCGATGGATAATATGCTTACAGATGCATTGATGTGGAAATTTAAAACACATGATGTGGATATTGTACTTAGTAATGGTTTTCGTTTTTGCCCACCATTGGTAACAGATAAAATAACCGGTACTGCCGATATTACAAATGATTTTTTATGGAGTATGTTCCCGGTTAACAGCGAAGTGAAAATAGGTGAAGCAAGTGGACAGCAAATTTGGGAATGGTTGGAAAAAGAATTGCATAATGTTTTTTCAAAAAATCCCGCTGACCGGTTTGGCGGCTGGCTGATACGTTTTAAAGGAATGGAAATAAATTTTACAATAAAGAACGACATAGGCAAAAGATTGAATTGGATAAAACTAAAAGATGAACCCGTTAATTTAGAAAAAAAATATTCCATCCTGGCTTGTGAAAGAGACGGAGATCCCGATGATATGTTATGCAGAATGGAAAAAGTTTCTAAGCATGGCAAACCCGGATATTTAATGCATGATGTAGTTCGGGAATATCTTTCTGTCCACTCCCCCATTTCACCGTATATTGAAGGTCGTGCCACGGCAACAGATGCACCTTCCACTTTACTATCTCAACTGGAAGGATATGATTATGAATTTATTTAAAAACGAAACTATGTATAAAATTTTCCTGTTCATTGTATTACTATGTACAACTAGCGTTGTTTATACTCAAACCGAACACCAAAAAATTGTTTTTGATCTTAACAGTGGCGATACTACAGCGCATAGTACAGTGCTGCGTCAATTTACCAATGTACTTAAAGCAGCACCTGATACAGAATTAGAACTGGTATGTCACGGACAAGCTATAAATATGTTTGTAAAAGACAAACTGTATTTTGAAGAGAAGATAAAAGAATTAAAATCGAAAGGAACTGTGAGTTATAAAGTTTGTGCAAATTCAATGAGAAGACTTAATATAGATAAATCACAGATTAGCGGATTAGCAGAAATAGTTCCGGTGGCTATGCTGGAATTAGCATCAAAACAAAAAGAAGGGTGGAGTTATATAAAAGCAGGCAATTAATAAATTGCCTGCTTTATTAAATTTATTATTTATCAGCCTGCAAAAATATAACCGCAACCATGATCCTGAGCACGGCCTAATGCCCATACACCCGATGGCACGGGTTGAACACCCGGAAGTATTGCATTTGTAAAATCATTTTTTACATCTTCGTGTTTCAAATTCATGGCTTGAGCAGTAACTGCACTATAAACTGATATTGCTGCCTGGCAAACACAGAATAGTACGCCACTTGACTGCAATTCGTTAACACCAATTAATATTTCTCCTACTCCCGGTACCTTATATGCACCAGCTTTAGGTTTCCAAAATGGATTACGTGTTGCCGGCAGTTTAGTTTCGGGGTCATTGGCTTGAAACAATTCACCCAATTTATATTTAGCCCAAACTCGATCTTCCATCGCATAGCCAATAGAAGAATGACGCAATACCACCACCACACTGCAATCTTTTTCTTTTGAGCCAGTAGCTTCATTTGTCATTAAAAAAACACGGGGCCATGCAAATGGAAAAATTTCATGGGGATGCGGAGAATCAAAAACGATACGGTGTTTGCCTGTAATTTTCTTAAACATGTCTTCAGGGTCATCATACGGCGGAGATGAAAAATTATTATCGCTGGCAGCAAAGGTGTTAATAGATGGCACCATGCTTGTCAAACCAACTGCTGCCCCTGTTGCAATTGTGCCAAGAAATTTTCTTCGGTTTGCTGTCAATTTAGACTCGTTGGATTTCATAACAAATGTTTTTAGTTTGAGTAAATGTTTAAAAAAGAACGATAAGCTACGAAAAATTTTAATTCGGAGGCGGGTTATCAGTAATAATTTGTAACTTTTCTTTAAAATTAATTGTTTATGAAACGCCTTACCATCTTAACTATTGCTTTTTTACTATTGACTGGTCATGCAAAATCACAGGGATGTATTGCTGTTCGCAATATTTCAGGCTTTGGCCAATACAATCTTACGGATAATGCCTTTTCAACTACAGATTGGCAAATAAACATTACTTCACGTTATTTCAAATCATTCCGGGATTTTGCAGGAACCATTGACCAAAAAACACCTAAACAAAATGAATCGGTTAACCGTGTGTTTTCAACGGATATTACAATAAGCAGGTTAATGAAAAATGGATGGTCTCTCAACCTGAGTTTACCCTATACAGTCAATAGTCGTGAATCATCCCGGGAACATGGCGGCGATAATACCCGCAGGCATACTACTCATTCTGCAGGCTTAGGCGATATTCGTTTTACTGTTTATAAGTGGTTATTATCGCCTTCGGTAAGACAAAAAGGTAATATACAAGTTGGGCTGGGTGTAAAATTTGCAACCGGCGATTATAAATACCATGATTATTTTTACCGGAATGATTCCACAAGGGTACTTTCTCCGGTTAATCCTTCTATTCAGTTGGGAGATGGAGGAACAGGAATAATTACAGAGTTAAATACTTTTTATATTTTAAATGCTACCCGCACCCTCAGCCTATATGGAAACTTTTTTTACCTGTTAAATCCGAGAGATATAAGTGGCACACAGTTTACAGCAGGCAGAACTCCTACTACTGTCCAGATTCGGTCAGGAAATGTTGAACTTAGTGTGCCCGATGTATACTCGATGCGGTTTGGCGCTTATTACAATTTTAATAAACTGTCTTTTTCAGGCGGCCTGAGGAACGAGGGTGCTCCCGTATATGATCTTCTTGGACAAAGTAATGGTGCCCGTCGTGCAGGCCATATTACTTCAGTTGAACCCGGAATTATTTATAAATTGAAAAAAACAACCCTATATGTTTATGCGCCGGTAGTCATTTCAAGAAAAATAAAACAAAATGTACCCGACAAAATAACTTCCAAGCTTACTGGTGTTTATACGGTAGGTCCCGGCGGATTTAATAACTACTCGGTATTTGTTGGTGTTCAGTTTAAACTGTAATTTTTTGTTGGCCAGTATTGATAATTCCGTCAATGCTTTTTTATTGCTGTGGAAAAAAGATTTAAATTGTAAGATATTCCTTCTTACAATTTGTTCAACTTATATATGCCGCATCAAAACCGACAGCTCGCTGCTATTCTTTTCACCGACATAGTGGGTTATACTACCATGATGCAGCAGGATGAACAAAATGCTGTAGCTGTAACCAAACGTTATATTGCTGTTCTGAAACAAAATGTTTCATCTCTTGGTGGTGAAATACTGAATGATTATGGCGATGGAAGTCTTTGCACATTCAGCAGTGCCACCCAGGCTGTTCGCTGTGCAGTTGAAATGCAGCAGCAACTACAAATGGAACCGAGAGTTCCTTTAAGAATTGGATTGCATATCGGAGAAATCTTTTTTGAAGATGGAAAAGTTTTTGGTGATGGTGTCAATATCGCTTCCCGAATTCAATCATTGGGCATAGCAAATTCAATTCTCTTTTCTTCAGAGATCAATAGCAAACTTAAAAACCAACAGGAATTTAAAAGTGTTTCAGTGGGTAAGTTTGAATTTAAAAATGTAGAGGAGCCGATGGAAGTTTTTGCACTGTGTAATGAGGGACTCATCGTTCCAAAGAAAGAAGAAATGAGCGGTAAACTGAAAGAGATTGAGAAAAAATCAACCTATAGAAAATGGTGGATAGCGACCGCAATAATTATTTTACTGACAACGGGCTTTTTTATCTATAAAAATTTTTCATCGGTAACAGGTTTTAAGGGAGAAAAAACAATCGCAGTATTGCCTTTTGAAAACATTGGAACAGATAGCAGCGAAGTATATATTTCCGATGGAATCACACAAGATATCATCAGTAGCTTGTCCAAAATTTCTTCGTTGAAAAAAGTAATTGGTTGGTTCTCAGTAAAAGGATTTAAGAAAACAATAAAGCCACTGAACGAGATTGCAAAAGAACTGAGCGTGGCTGCCATTCTTTCCGGCTCTGTACAAAACCAAGGCGATAAAACCAGGATCATTGTCGAGTTGATAGAAGTGAATACGAATAACCTGTTATGGAGAAAGGATTTCGAATACGACAGTAAAGATCTTCTAAACGTTCAATCAATAATTTCGGGGCAAATCATTAGTGCCCTTCAGGCAAGTATAACTCCTGAAGAAAAGAAACAACTTTCCAAACAATACACCCAAAATGTAGAAGCCTATAAATTATATCGCAAAGGCCGTTGGTTCTGGGACAAAAGAACCAGGGAAAGTTATGATAGTGCAGAAGCTAATTACAAACGAGCTTTGGAACTAGATCCCGATTATGCATTGGCTTATGCTGGTTTGGCAGATTGTTATACGTTTAACCAGAAAGGCTTATCTCAACTTGAAGGGGTGCCAATTGCCAGGGATTATACAACAAAGGCATTAATGCTGGACAGTAATCTTACAGAGGCTCTTACAACCCGGGCTTTTATCCAGTCACATTTTGATTATGACTGGGAAGGAGCCAAAACCAATTTTGAAAAACTGATCCGTGATAATCCCAATTATCCGATCGCTCATTTGTATTACGGAAACGTATTGCTTTTAACAGGAAATAAAGAAGGTATCCGCGAAACCAAAAAGGCACTTGCATTGGATCCCCTTTCTTCTGTCAATAATATGGTACTGGGAAGAAATTATTATTATGCACGAAATTATGATCTATCGATAGCACAGCTTCAAAAAACCCTGACGCTGTTTCCGGAATCCAAACCTGCCTCAGTGGCTCTGGGTTATTCCTATTTGCAAAAAAAACAATACCAACAAGCTATTGATATTTTTTCCAAACTACCACCCGGGCCATTTGATATGGGTATTAATCGCAACATTCTATTGATCCATGCCTACAGTGTAAGCGGAGATAAAGAAAGAGCAAAAGCTGAATTTGAGAGAATTCCGAAAGAAGAGCATCTTCTGCTTTCTCCATTAATAATGGCGAATTTTTATGTAAGTCTTGGGAATTTTGATGAAGCATTGACAGCATTGGAACGAGGTTTTGATAATCATGCGATAGGCATGATGTGGTTAGATACTGACCCTGTCCTTGATCCAATCCGGAATGAACCGAGGTTTAAAGCGTTGACGAAAAAGTTGCACTTCAATTAATCTAATCTTTCCTGAAAAATAAGGTTTAAATTACAAATGCTTTTCGTTTTATAGAGCACTCATTATGCAACCAACCCGCCAGCTTGCTGCTATTTTATTTACCGACATTGTTGGCTATACTGCTATGATGCAGCAGGATGAACAAAATGCTATTGCAGTCACAAAACATTACTCATCTGTTTTAAAACAATCTGTTATATCTCATGGTGGAGAAATTATGAATGATTACGGCGATGGGAGTCTTTGCACTTTTACAAGCGCCACACAAGCTGTAAAGTGTGCAATGGAAATGCAGCAGCGGTTACAGGGAGAACCAAATGTTCCACTTCGAATCGGCTTGCATATTGGAGAAATTTTTTTTGAAGACGGTAAAATTTTTGGCGATGGTGTGAATGTAGCATCCCGCATCCAATCCTTGGGTGTAGGCAATTCAATTCTTTTCTCACCGGAAATAAACAGCAAAATTAAAAATCAGCAAGAATTTAAAACAGTGTCAGTTGGTCGCTTTCATTTTAAAAACGTGGATGAACCGATGGAAGTTTTTGCACTTGCCAATGAGGGTTTAATCGTTCCGAAGAAAGAAGAAATGAGTGGCAAACTGAAAGAAATTCAAAAAAAACCTGCCCTAAGAAAATGGCTGGCTTTTGCTACTTTAATTGTTTTGCTGGTGGCCAGCTTTTTTATTTATAAAAATTTCTCACCCGTAATCGATTTTAAAGGAGATAAATCTATAGCAGTTTTACCTTTTGAAAACACAGGAGCAGTTAATAGTGAAGAATATATTTCTGATGGCATCACGAATGATATTATTAACAGCCTTTCCAAAATTTCTTCTTTACAGAAAGTGATTGGATGGGCTTCAGTGAAAAGTTTAAAAAAAACAAACAAGACTCTCAAAACAATTGCAGGTGAATTAGGCGTATCAGCTATTCTTACGGGAACGATCCAGGTGCTGGCTGATAAGACGAGGATTATTGCAGAACTGATTGAAGTGAATACGAATAAACGATTATGGGGGGATGATTTTGAATATATGAATAAAGATATTCTAACGGTTCAATCAAAAGTGGCGGGTCAAATTGTTAATGCTCTTCAGGCAAGTATAACTATACAGGAAAAGAAAGAACTTTCCAGGCACTACACGGATAACCCGGAAGCTTATAAATATTATCTACGGGGGCGGTATTTCTGGGACTTTAGAACTGCTGTAAATTCAGATAGTGCTGAAGCAAATTATAAAAAAGCAATTAACCTGGATCCAGGTTATGCTCTGGCTTATGCAGGTCTTGCCGATTTATTTATTTTTAGTAACAGAGGTCAGACTCAACGGGAGGGAGTACCTATTGGACGGGATTATGCTAATAAAGCTTTATCTCTTGATAGTACCCTTGTGGAAGCAATAACAACAATTGGGTTTATACAGGGTGTATTTGATTACGACTGGAAAAAAGCAAAACAAACATTGGAGAATGCAATTAAACTAAACAAGGGTTATGCCTATGCCCATATTTTTTATGGAAACCTGTTACAGTACACAGGTCAGGATACAGAAAAAGGAATAGAAGAAATTAAAAAAGCCAGGGATTTAGACCCCCTCTCAACTTCAATAAACTGGATACTGGGAAGAAATTATTATATGGCCGACAAATATGATCTTGCAGAAGAACAATATAAAAGAACATTGACACTTAATCCGAATTTCCCGCTCACCAAACCATTTCTTGCTTATACTCTTATTGCACAAAAAAAGTATACGGAAGCAATGGAGATTATCAGACAAATCCCAAAAAATGGAATTTCCACTACAAACCTTTACCAGACTCCTATTCTGAGCTACGCCTATGCAGTTTCAGGAAATATAGCCCAGGCAAAGGCTGAGTTTGACATGATATTAAAAAATTATCCTTACACTGGTCATACTTTTATTGCATTGGCTGCTATTGGTCTTAAAGATTTTGACCGTGCATTAACAGAACTGGAAAAAGCTGTCGCTGAAAAAGAACTTTACCTGTATTTCCTGAAAGTTGACCCTATATATAGACAGCTAAAAAATGAACCACGGTATAAAGCGTTGTTGAAAAAGATGAACTTAGATTAAAGAAAATGTAAAACTTTAAAAAATAAAATTATGAAAAGGTTTCTATTATTTCTGATACTCATTATTTGTATAACCGGAATTTCCGCCCAGACAAAACCTTACAATATTGTCTTTGATCTCACAACCAGCGACACAGCCACACACCAACGGCTTATCCGCTGGTCAAAAGGGATTTTAGAAGCACACCCCGATGCAAAAATTGAAATCGTGTTTTACGGAAGAGCATTAGATATGGTGGTAAAAGATAAAACAACCGTTGCAGCAGAAGTAATAAAACTGGCAGCAGAAAAGAAAGTAACATTCGCAGTTTGTGAGCATGCTATGAAGGTCTTTAATATCGATAAAAAACAATTACTGGATGGTATGATAACTGTGCCAGATGCATTATACGAACTGGTAATTAAACAAGCCGAAGGCTATGGATATATCAAAGTAGTCAATTAAAATCAAAGACATAGGTGATATATATCACTCCCGGTAACCGACCATAAAGATAGTTTTACATAACAGAAAAACTATTTATGGTACATTATAAAATCATTATTGTTGGCGGTGGTAATGCAGGCATCTCAGTTGCCGCCAAATTATTAAATAAAAAAAGCAATTTAGAAATCGCAATCATTGAGCCTTCAGAAAATCATTTTTATCAGCCTGCGTGGACCCTGGTAGGTGGTGGCACTTTTGATATTAAAAAAACAATCCGGAAAGAATCTTCAATTATTCCCAAAGGAGCAAAATGGATTAAAGATGCTGTAGTTTCTTTTCAGCCGGAAAGAAATGAGCTTACACTAAAAAGCGGAAGCAGCTTTTCATACGACTATTTAATACTTGCACCCGGTATACAATTAAACTGGAATGCTGTTAAAGGATTGCCGGAAACAATTGGTAAAAATAATGTTACCAGTAATTATTCATTTGACTATGCCCCTTATACATTTGAATGTATAAAAGCAATGAAGCCCGGTATGACAGCTTTATTCACCAGTCCATCCACAACTTTAAAATGCGGTGGTGCTCCACAAAAAATTACATACCTCGCTGCAGACTATTTTCGTAAACATGATTTGAAAGGAAAAGTAAAAGTTGATTTTTCAACCGCAGGCAAAGTAATATTCGCAATAAAAAAATATGCTGTTGAATTGCAAAAAGTGGTTGATAAATTAGGAGTTGAGATGCATTATCGTCATGATTTAATTGCTGTGGATGGTAATAAAAAAATGGCAACCTTTAAAGTGACGGATGAAAATGGAAATACTTCAGAAATTTTCAAGCATTTTGATATGCTACACGTAACACCGCCACAAAGTGCTCCTGATTTTATTGCACAAAGTCCGTTGGCAAATGAAAAAGGATGGATTGAAGTTGACAAATATTCTTTACAGCATTTACGTTATAAAAATATTTTCGGTATCGGAGATGCTACCAGTACACCAAATGGAAAAACCGGTGCAGCAGTACGGAAACAAGCTCCGGTATTAGTGCAGAATTTATTTTCATTGATGGAAGGGAAAGAACTGACAGCAAAATATAACGGGTACAGCAGTTGCCCGATTGTAGTAGGTTATGGTAAATTAATTTTAGCAGAATTTGATTATGATAATAAACCCACCGAGACTTTTCCATTTGACCAGAGCAAACCCAGGTGGACCATGTGGATATTAAAAAAATATATTCTTCCCTGGTTATACTGGAATAAAATACTCAAAGGCAGTATGTAATATTTATCACACATACTTTCATTTCTATTCGGCTACCTTTGCCCTATTATGAAATTTTTATTGAGTAATAAATTGATAATAGCTGGTCTTGTGATCGGCGCTATTGCTGGTTTTTTATATTGGAAACAAATTGGCTGTACTTCCGGTACATGCATGATAACTTCCAAATGGCATAACAGTACTGCCTATGGTGCTATGATGGGCGGATTGCTCTTCAGCATTTTTAAGAACCCCAAAAAGACGGATGCAGGAAAAAATAAAAATGATGAGTGAGAAAAATATTTCAAGAGGCTATTTGTCAACCGTGTTGGGTTGCAGATGCCCCCGTTGCAGAGAAGGAAAATTATTTCAATTCCCATTAAATATAAGATTGAAAAACATCATTAAGATGCATAAAGAATGTCTTGTATGCGGACAGCCAACTGAAATTGAAGTTGGATTTTATTACGGCACTTCTTATGTAAGTTATGCCTTAACCGTTTTTTTAAGTGGCATTACTTTTATAGTTTGGTTTTTAACCATCGGCATCTCCGTTGATGATAATCGTTTTATCGGCTGGCTTATTGCGAATGCAGTTTTTCTGGTCGTCCTGCAACCCTGGCTTATGCGGTTGAGCCGTAGTCTCTGGATTTCCTGGTTTGTTAAATATGACCCCGATTGGAGAACTAACCCAATTGATAAATCGGTAACAGAAAGAGTGGTAAAAGAACAGATGGATAACTGGTAGAACTTTATCCCTATTTTTGCGACCCCTTCGGAGACCTGCTCGAGTGGTTGAAGAGGTACGCCTGGAAAGTGTATATACGGGAAACCGTATCGAGGGTTCGAATCCCTCGGTCTCCGCAGTTTTAAATAAACGGAATAAGAATTGAAATCAAACAGTTTTACAATCCATTCCCCCGGAATTAATTCAATTGTAAAATCTGTTTTATTCTGGACTGTATTCATCCTTATAATTTTTATCACTGGCTCATTTATACGGATTCTTTTTCAAACCAATTGGCATCAGTTTAATTATGGAATAGCAGGCACTGCATCTGCTCTGTTTACAACCTGGCAATTTTTAAAAAATGAAAAAAAATCTTTTAAAGAAATAGGGTTGGTATGGGAAAATAAAACCGCTTTGAGATTCTTTATTGGATTTATAATCGGAACGGTTCTGATTGTTTTTATTTTATCAGTCCTACTAATTTTCACTAATCTTGAAATTGAAAAAAATAAAACCCCAATTGCTACCAGTGCATTCATTGGATACTTAGCCTTCATTCCCCTGAGCCTGATGGAAGAAATTGCTTTCAGATCCTACCCTTTTTTAAAACTGAATAAAACAGTCGGATTACGCATTACTCAAATAATCGTTGCTATCGCATTTGCACTATATCATTTCATCAGCGGATGGAGTGTTCAGAGTGCTTTTCTTGGCCCGGGCATTTGGGCCTTTGTATTTGGATTGGCTGCAGTTTGGTCTGGTGGAATAGCAGTTCCTCTTGGAATACATGTTGCACTAAATATTTTGCAATCAATAACCGGAATGCGAGGCAATGAAAATTCTTTCTGGATTTTGAAATATGCAGAAGGCACTCCCGAAAATTTAATAGCAAAAACAGATACAGTTGGGTTAGCAACTCAATTGATTGTTTTTATTTGCGCAGTTGCACTGACTGAATTTTATATCCGAAAAAAGAAAATACGGGTATAAACTTTATTTCCGTTTTACAAATTTTCTACGAATGATTTCCATCACGGGTACATTATCTATTTTACTTTCTAACCACGATATAACATCCAAGTAAGAAAAGGCACGGGTTTCAAAACGGTTCCCTTCATATTTTTTCAGTTTGTCTAAGAGTTTTTCAAACTCTGATCTCAATGCCTTTTGTTCAACTTTAAAAGAACGGCGTAAGAAAATAAACATTTCCTCTTCCACCATACTCAGGCTTTCCATTTTTCCCATAAAACGGTAAACAGATTTGGTGAGATATTCCAATAAATTATAATTACCCAATTCATAATGAGCAATGAGATGGAGCAGCCTTGCATAGCATTGTAAATCGGTACGCAAATCAACTTTCCATTTAATAATCTTATTCAGGTAATCAATCGCCTTTTCATTTTTACCTGCACCAAATT
>JANLSA010000172.1:0-1691 GCA_031362085.1 Bacteroidota bacterium
GGAAGAATGCTGGATGATGATGGTGCAGTGTTCATGAAATTTGAAAATGGGGCCAGTGGTGTATTGATGGCATCGCAGGTAGCTGCCGGTGAAGAAAATTGTATAAAGATAAGAGTGTATGGAGAAAAAGGTGGGTTGGAATGGAAGCAGGAAGATGCAAATAGTTTATTAATAAAATGGTTAGATAAGCCAACAGAAATTTATCGTGCAGGTACAGGTTATGTTACTTCTTATGCTTCGCATAATTCAAGAACACCGGCAGGTCATCCGGAAGGTTATCTCGAAGCCTTTGCTAATCTCTACCGCAATTTTGCATTAACGGTACGTGCAAAAATGAATGGCGAAGAACCGAAGAATGAATGGCTTGATTTTCCAGGTACAGAAGAAGGCATAAGAGGAATGGCATTTATTGAGAATGTGGTGGCTTCTGGTAGGAGTGACGCTAAATGGACAAAGTTTGTTGTGTGAATGAAATAGAATTAATTATCAATGTTCAATATTCATTTTTTATAATTTTAAATTTGCAATCCTCAATATTAAATCTTCAATCTATAATATTAAATGAATACAATTAAAGGCCCTGCTATCTTCTTAGCGCAATTTTTAGGTGATAAGCCACCGTTTAATGATATGAAAACAATTTGCCAATGGGCAAAAAGTCTTGGCTTTGTTGGCGTACAGATTCCTACCTGGGATGCAAGATGTATTGATTTACAAAAATGCGCAGAAAGTAAAACCTATGCTGATGAATTGAAAGGAATGATTCATGAATGTGGTTTGGAAATTACTGAACTATCAACCCATTTACAAGGACAGTTGGTAGCTGTTCATTCTGCATTTGATGATTTGTTTGATGCATTTGCTCCAGATGGTATAAAAAAAAATCCGAAAGCAAGACAGGAGTGGGCCGTGCAACAACTTATGTATGCTGCCAAAGCATCTCAAAATTTAGGATTGAATGCACATGCAACTTTCAGTGGTGCTTTATTGTGGCATACTTTTCATCCCTGGCCACAAAGACCCGATGGAATTGTGGAAGAATGTTTTAAAGAATTGGCAAAACGATGGCTACCCATATTAAATAAATTTGATGAATGTGGTGTGGATGTTTGTTATGAAATTCATCCGGGAGAAGATTTGTTTGATGGCATTACATATGAAATGTTTTTGGAAAAAGTAAATAACCATAAAAGGGCTTGTTTACTGTATGATCCTTCACATTTTGTTTTACAACAATTGAATTATCTTGAGTACATCGATCTGTATCATGAACGTATTAAAGCATTTCATGTAAAAGATTCTGAATTTAATCCTACAGGCAGGCAGGGCACTTTTGGTGGCTATCAAAGCTGGTTGAACAGAGCAGGCAGGTATCGTTCACCCGGTGATGGACAAGTAGATTTTAAAACTATTTTCAGCAAACTGACACAGTATGATTATACAGGTTGGGCTGTTATGGAGTGGGAATGCTGCATCAAACATCCCGAAGATGGAGCAAAAGAAGGGGCAGAGTTTATTAAAAAGAATATTATCCGTGTAACAGAAAAAGCATTTGATGATTTTGCGGGTCAGGTATCTGATGAAAAATTTAACCGGAAGATTTTAGGATTGAATTAATACATTTGCAAAATAAATTAAAATTAAAAAAATGAAAAAAGTATTCTTCTTAATTACAACGACGGCAATTATAG
>JANLSA010000185.1:0-3479 GCA_031362085.1 Bacteroidota bacterium
TGATTCCGGAAAAAGTTATGATAACCGCTGGATGCACCGTCCCGTTATTGATTGGAATAAGAACGAAGCAATTGAAATTCCCGGAACGGTGGAACATACTATTTTCTCTTCCACACAAAAACTCATTGCCATCCGGAAAAAGCTTTCTGTTATCGCTGATAAAAAAAATCTAACCTGGTTAACGCCGCACAATACTCATATTGCGGGACTTCTTCGAGCATGGGGTAACGAACGTGTATATTGTCTTTTTAATTTCAGTGACAAAGAACAACATCTTACCTGGCATGCATTTAAAGGAAATGGTATGAAGCCTACCCGGTTATTTGACCATTGGAGTGAAAAAGAATTTGAAGTAATGAATGATAATGAATTTTTAACTCTTCCGCCTTATTCATTTTTTATTTTAGAACCGAAGTAATTATTGAGCGGCTCCATATTTTTTTATCAAAGCAAGCAGCACTCCATTCGTCCAGCCAAAACCATCCTGACCTGCATATTCGCCACCACCCGCTTCAAGGTGAGTATCTACAACATTATATTTTTCCATCAGCTTGCCTGTTCGTTTAAAAACCTCTGTATTTAATTTTATCCATCGCTTTGCAATTTCAACAGCCAGTTCATGGTGATTATAGTTTTCCAAACCAATCACTGTCATCCAGTGCAGAGGTGCCCAACCATTCGGTGCGTCCCATTGCTGACCGGTTGTTTCTAAACTTGTAATCAATCCTCCTGTTTTCAGAAATTTATTTTTAATTAATAAGGCTGTATGTACTGCCTCTTCTTCAGTTGCAATTCCAAAAAACAAAGGAGCAACTCCTGCAAGTGTCAGAGATTGTTTTAATTTATTTTCTTTGAAATCATAGTCTGTAAAAAAACTCAATGCCTCATTCCAGCAGTATTTATGAATTGCAAATTTTCTTTTTGAAGATAATTCTTTATACACTCTGTAATTTATTTCATCCTTGTTTAATTGATAAGACTCAGCTATGAGAAATTCCAAATGCCATAAAAGACAATTCAAATCAACAGGAATAATTTCCGTTGTATGAATTGTATTAAATGAATGTCCATCTTTAAACCAGCGGCTGCTATAATCCCAACCCGATTCGGCTCCGGCTCTTAAATGACGATAAAGAATTTTATCATTCTGTTCAGAGAGATGTGTAAGCTCAACATCTTCGCGGTATGATTCAGGTCTCGGCGTTTCGTTTTCATCCCAATAGTGGTTCATGATTTCTCCACCGGGCATTCTTACCGCATGGTGAAGAGCAGAATTATTTTCATTTAATTCATTCGCACCTTTCATCCAGAAATAATATTCTTTTTCTAATTGGGGTAAATAATCTACTAAAACACTTTTCCCTTTTAATTCGCTCAGCAATTTTACCATCAATGAAAAAAACGGCGGCTGCGAACGACCAAGGAAATAAGTCCGGTTTCCATTGGGGATATATCCTTGTGTATTGATAAGAACAGAAAAATTTTTGACCATGTTTTCAATCATATCTGTTTTGCCTGATGCTTTCAAACCCAGCATGGTAAAATAGCTGTCCCAATAATATATTTCGCCAAACCGGCCACCGGGTACGATATAAGGATTTGGCAAAGCAATTAAAGAACCGGATTGTTTGTCTGGTTGCCGTGTAAGTACATTCCAAAGTAATCCGATATTTTCGACAACGGATTTTGAGGTATCAGAGACATAACCGGAAGATGGGGCAATGGGCAAATCAAAATTTGAAAGTATAAATTCCTTCAAACTAAAATTGATACCGTTTTTTTCGACAATATATTTCTGATTAATTTTTTCAACAGGCAATTTAGGAACGCAATCAACAAATGTTTTTCCATCAGGAAAAACCTGTTGCATTTGTACATCTTCAAACAGCGGATGCAATTCATGTATTTCTAATCCATCCATGCGGTAGTTATTTATAAATGGAGTAATCTTTAAACAGCAGCCGTTGTTTTTGTCTGCACTTTTTTAAATACAAATAAAAGAACAATAAGAATTGTTATAGGAATCAATGAAAAATAAAAAGCAGTTTGTCCGCCATAAGCTCCGAATATATGACCTGTAATAATTGAACCTGTTGTGCCTCCCAGTGCAGAGAATACAACTATCAATCCCGACATAGCTCCATGCTTGTGATTTGGAAGATTGCTCAGTATAACAGAATTAATAGCTGGGTAAATCGGTGCAAGAAACAAACCTATCAGAGGAAAAATAAATCCAACAATCGGAATGTCTTTTAAACTGTTTACAGCAGTACCGGATACAGATTTTGTAAGTGGTACAGCCAGCAAAACCAAACAGGCAGCGGCTATAAGACATCCGACAAGAACAAATAGCCAATCAATTTTCCGAAGTACAATCCCGGCTAATAATCTTCCCAATGCAATGGAGGCAGAAAGTATGCTGGCCATTTGAATACTGAGACTCGTTGATAATTTCAGTACATCATTATTGAAAGTGGGAAGCCAGCTCATGATACTTTGTTCAATCAATACATAAAAGAAAGCACTGAAGATAAAAACAAGAACAAGAGGTATAATTATAAGTTTCAGCATTTCCAGGAATTCCAGTCCAACAGATTTGCCCGCTTCTGCTTTTTGTACGGATGATTCATCCAGTTTAGTAGAAAGCAATAATAAAAATGCAGCAATGGAAAGCCCGGCCAGTACGTAATAAATATCAAACCATTTTGTTGATTGGGGATTGTCATTATCTACTACTGATGCAAAAATAAAATAACCGGTAAGAACACCTACCATAAAAAAAGACTCCAGGAAATTCATCAGGCTCAGGTGTTCTTTTTTATTGTTGGTTATTAATCCCAGTGTAGAAAATACGGAGACCTTAATCAAGGCAAAACTTACACCAACTGTTGCAAATAATAATTTCGTCATCAGGAAACTTGGTAAGGAGGGCATGATAAGGCACATGGCAGCAACAAGAGCCAGTGCAATCAACATTGTTTTTTTATACCCGATACGTACAATATAAGATGCTACTAAAAATGAAGCAATAGCAATACTTAAATCTTTAAATGCTTCCAGTATACTTGCAGAACCTTTAGAAATATCAAAATTGTTTTGCACTTGCAGAATTACTGTACCTACACTATTCAGCAGAATAGCAAAAACAAAATAATTAAGAAACAGCGATAGTTTGATTTTAAAATTTGACATACGTTATTATTTAATAAGCAATCGTTCTTCGTTTGATTAAAGATAAAAACAAATAGGATGATTCATCAAAATGAATCACCACTCTCCAACTATTAAGGGTTTAAACGCTTGTTTCTGAAGAAGTCTTATCAGTATTTCTTTGTGCCGGGATTAAATGTCTGCCAGCTATGCCAGAACTCCTGCGAAGCTGGTAAGGGTTTTAAGGAATAAATAGTATCAATGCCTTTTCCATCAATTCTGAAATGTTGACTGTTGTAAATAAGTGTATCATTGTTTATAAAAACTTT
>JANLSA010000196.1:0-1694 GCA_031362085.1 Bacteroidota bacterium
CTTTCGTGGATGTGCTTGTACGTGGCAAACGATTAGAAAGAATTGATTCGAGTTTTGATGTAAAATTTAAAGTGGCAGAAATAAATGCGGAGGGATTGCATTTGTTTCCGGGAATTATAGATGACCAAGTTCATTTTCGCGAGCCGGGGCTTACACACAAAGCAACTATTTATACAGAAGCAAAAGCGGCCGTAGCAGGCGGTGTTACCAGTTTTATGGAAATGCCCAATACAATTCCAAATGCTTTAACTGAACAATTATTAGAAGACAAATACAATATCGCTTCCGGTTCATCACTTGCTAATTATTCTTTTTTCATGGGAGTAAGCAATAGCAATGCGGATGAAGTGTTGAAGATGAATGCCAGAAAAAAAGATGTATGTGGCGTAAAAATATTTATGGGTGCAAGCACCGGAAATATGCTCGTTGATAATTTAATGACACTCGATAAACTGTTTCGTGAAAGCGAAATGCTGATTGCCACACATTGCGAAGATGAACGAATCATAAAGCCGAATTATGAAAGGATTAAAAAAGAAAAAGGTGAATTAACGCCGGCAGATCATCCGCTGATTCGTGATGAAAATGGGTGTTTTGAAAGTTCGTTGCTTGCTATTCAGTTTGCAAAAAAATATAATACCCGTTTGCATATTTTACATATCAGTACCGAAAAAGAATTGCAATTGTTTACCAACATGATTCCGTTAAAAGATAAACGAATTACGGCTGAGGTTTGTGTTCATTATCTGCATTTTACCGCCGATGATTATAAAACGCTGGGCTATAAAATAAAATGTAATCCGGCTATTAAAGCCCCACATAACAAAGAAGCATTATGGAAAGCATTACTGGATGACAGGCTTGATGTAATAGCAACGGATCATGCTCCGCATTTATTATCAGAAAAAGAGCCCCCATATGAGCATGCACATGCAGGGTTGCCCCTTGTTCAGCATTCTTTGCAACTCATGTTGCATTATTATAAGCTAGGGATAATTTCTTTGGAAAAGATTGCAGAAAAAATGAGCCATGCAGTAGCCGAATGTTTTCAGATTGCAGAACGGGGTTATATCCGGGAAGGGTATTATGCCGATCTTGTGTTGGTTGATTTAAACAAATCAAATAAGGTTTCAAAAGAAAATATTTTATATAAATGCGGCTGGAGTCCGCTTGAGGGATTTGAATTTCCGTCAACCATTACACATACTTTTATAAATGGGCATTTAGTGTATGGAAATGGAGTGTGGGATGAATCTCAATGGGGGCAAAGAATTTTATTTCAAAGATAAAAACGTGATTTGTTAATAGTAAGTGATCAATAATTTTACACCTATTCACTATTCACCATTCGCTATTATGCAAATCGACAAAATTTCATTCAACGATATTTCCATCTTCCATACCGAAGAAGAGTTTTCTATTTTTCATAAACTGAATTTTACGAAAACAGTAGGTGGAAAAGAATGGCTTAGAAAATTTTTCACTGAACCGTTTGATGATGTAAATAAAATTACAGGTACTCAGAAAATTATCCGCACATTAGTGGAGCAGGTAAATAAATGGCCTAACGACATTACGAATGGCACCATTTTAATGATGGATAAATTTCTTGATTATGCATTAGATGCTGTTCCGCAATTTCCCAATGGGTTTAATAGCTCGATGTATAAATTATTAAATGCCGAAGATTATAA
>JANLSA010000136.1:0-8475 GCA_031362085.1 Bacteroidota bacterium
GCTCGGTTTAAAGTTTCATCCTATTTTACTGATTGCTGCAGGTGGCCTTGCAATATTAATGCTATTGGGTGTTGCTGTAAGGATAAAAATCAGAGATAGTGTTTGGGTATCACTACCCGCCTTGTTTTTTATGCTGTTAAACGCCTATATTTTTTTCATGTCGCTCAACATCCAATAAATAGCCTGTTCACTCAATTACCTGGCAGTTTAGTTTGAAAAAAGGGAAGAGTATAAACAAAATCCATACTTTTCTGTTATGCCTATATTGATCAGTTGGACTAAATAAATTTAAAAATAAATAAAGTCATGTTTAAAAAGTTTACAATTACGGATAAATTATTATTTATCTCAGCGTTTCTTTCGCTTATTTTCTCCGAAATATTGTATTTCAAAGGAGACGCAAACGCCGCCATATTTATTGGTATTTGGGTGCCATCTATACTTGGTTTCGGAATTTATTTAAAACTATTAAACAACAAGAAAAATGACTGAAATAATACCCTATTTCGCAGGGCTAATTACCCTATTATTTGCAGCAGGCTTTTTGTTGGCATTAAGGGAAATGAAGAAACAAAAATTCTGAATCCTGCTAGTTGAATAACCCTGAATTAACATATACAGACCCCAAAATTGTAATTGACAAAATTGGTTACAAATAACCCAGTCAGTTTATGTAATAATTAAACTAATTCCTGCATTTTTTGTTGTTATCATAAATAGAGAAAACAACATGCAGTATTATTTAATAATCGGGGCTTCCAGCGGTATTGGGCAAGAATTGGCCAGGCAACTTGCCGGGTCTGGTAAACAGGTAATAGCAACCTTCCTTAAAAATGAACCAGCTATTGAAAACCCGCATATCCGGTTTCATCATTTGAATGTTTTAGATGATACCCACTCTTTAGATTTTTTACCTGATGAATTGGCGGGATTTGTTTACTGTCCGGGCAGCATTAACCTCAGACCTTTTGAAAGAATTAAACCTGTGGATTTTGAATCCGATTATAAAGTCCAGGTAACTGGTGCGATCAAAATTCTTCAGCACGTTTTACCAAGGTTAAAGAAATCTGCAAATGCTTCTATCGTTTTATTTTCTACGGTTGCTGTACAAACCGGTTTACCTTATCATACCCAGGTTGCAGCTTCTAAAGGCGCAATTGAAGGACTAACCAAAGCGTTGGCAGCAGAGTATTCGCCTGATATAAGAGTGAACTGTATTGCACCCTCTTTAACCAATACTCCTTTAGCAGCTTCTTTATTAAATACCGAACAGAAAAAGGAAGCTAATGCATTGCGGCATCCTCTAAAAAGAATTGGAACTACATATGACATAGCAAACATGGCTGCATTTTTACTTTCCGAAAAAGCAAGTTGGATAACAGGACAAATATTACATGTGGATGGAGGAATGTCTTCCATAAAAAGCTAATCCATATTAGTGTGTACTTAAATTATAGAAAATGACGGATACTTTTTTATCAGCTCGTTGGGAAAACTTGATTATGGCAAATTATGCCGTAAATCCTGATGTATTAAAACGGTATTTACCAAAAGGTGTTGAACTGGATTTTTACAATGATAAAACCTATGTGAGTCTTGTTGGTTTTCTATTTAAACGAACCAGCTTGTTCAATATACCAATCCCATTTTTAGGAACCTTTGAAGAAATCAATCTGCGTTTTTATGTAAAGAGAATGGAAGGAGAAACAATTAAGCGAGGCGTGGTTTTTATAAATGAAACGGTGCCGTACAAATTAGTAGCCTGGCTTGCCAACAAATTGTATAAAGAACATTACATAGCAATACCTACAAAAAATACCATTGAAATAACCCATTCAGCAAAAAAAATAAGGTATGATTGGAAAATAAATAAAACATGGAATCACCTTGAATTAAAGGCAGCTGTTGAAAATGAAAATATGCTACCGGGCAGTAAAGAAGAATTCATTTTTGAACATTACTACGGATATACAAAAATAAAAGACCATCTTTCACAGGAATACAAAGTGAATCATCCAAGATGGAAGGTGAATAAAGTAATTGACTATTCAATTGACTGCGACTTTAAATCAATGTATGGAAACGATTTCTTCTTTCTGAATAATCAAGAACCGGATTCAGTTATTATTGCTGAAGGTTCTCCGGTTACCGTAAAATGGAAACGAACATCATTCTAAATATTTTTGTATGCCGATTCAGCTAAAAATCCTTCCAACTCATGAGATTGGGAAAAATTGAATTTAAAATAATTTAAACGGTACTCTACCTTTCTATCTTTGCTATGGTGGCTGACGGAATAACAATCAACTGATGTTACGTATATTTATTTTGAATAAAATATTAATCATGAAAAAACTTATAATTTCATTTTTTATTTGTATGGTAATTAGTTGTACAACTACAAGAAATACAAAAATGAATTCATATTTTCTAAATGGTAATTGGATTCCTGTTAAACAAGAAATGCGTGGGACAACGCTGCCAATAGCAGCATTTGAAAAACAAAAACTCATCATCAGTGACAGCAATTATACACTTATTGCAGAGAGCATTGACAAAGGCATTCTAAAGTACAGCAATAATAAAATGGATATTTACGGCAAAGAGGGAGTGAATATGGGGAAACATTTTACAGCAATTTATAAATTTGAAAATGAAGAGTTATCGATTTGCTACAACCTCAAAGGCGATAGCTACCCGGAAACATTTGAAACAAAAAGCAAACCCTTGCTTTTTCTATCGGTATTCAAAAAAGAAATACTAAAATAAAATATAATTAAAAAAAAGACTGCTTTGTAAATCCAAATTATATGTTTTGAATTCTCATTGAAACGCACAATAGATTTTATTTATTAATTGCATTGATTAACTGCCACTGAATAGATTTAATTATCTGGCACCTGTCTTTCTCCTCCTTACTTAAATCTAGTCAGTTTTTTTTAAAAAAAATTATTAATTAATGTGAATGATGCAACAAATTTAAAAAGTTGTATAACAGAATGTGAAATGGAAGTGTTCAATTTTGTATAGTAACAATTCAGTTACAAGTTAAACCGAATAAATATGGAAAATAAACAAACAGACCAGGGTAAAGCTGGTACAATGACTACGCAAAAAACAAATGAAGATTTCAACAAGAAACAACCTGATCTCAAAGACCCCAATGAAAAAAAAGCAGAAACGGATCCGGAAGTTCCAAATTTAGACGTTCCAAAAAAAGGAAACCCGGATGATGTAAGAATGAATAACGATGCCGGTAAGGAGAATGAAGTAAAAAAACCGGAAATAATTGACGAAGATGCGACTGAAGATGTTGAAGACAATGGCCCTGACGATGATGGAAAAAATTCAGATTCTGATAGAAAGGAAAAAGTAAGGACAAACGAAGTAACGATGTAATAATGTAAAACCGGGGTTTTGATATTTATCAAAACCCCGGTTTTATTCTTCCAAAAAATCAGTCAATGAAAAAATCATTTTATTACCCCATTCTTATACTCCTCTTATCTTCCATACTTAGTTCATGCGATGCGATAGCCGGAATATTTAAAGCCGGTATGGGGTTTGGTATTTTTATTGTAATCGCAGTTATTATTGTAATCGCAGTTTTTGTAATGCGGTCGCGGAAAAAATAAATTTAAAAAAATAAATAAAAGAATTATGCAAAATAAATCAAAGAAGAGTTCCGATAATGGCTCAAAATCAAACGGAACCTCTCAACATACAGGAATGCAAACATCTCAACTCATGAAGTTATTTGAAGACCAGTTAAAGGATATTTACTGGGCAGAAAAAGCATTGACAAAAGCAATTCCAAAAATGATTAAGAATGTAACGTCATCAGAATTGATTGGTGCATTGGAACACCATCTTGAAGAAACCCGGGTACAGGTGATCCGGGTAGAAAAAGTATTTGAATCAATCGGTAAAAAAGCAGTTGCAAAAAAATGTGTTGCAATGGAAGGTTTGATTGCAGAAGCGGGTGAAATTATGGAATCATGTGAACCCGGATCCATGTGCGATGCCGGTATTATAGCTGCAGCACAAAAAGTGGAGCATTATGAATTAGCAACTTACGGAACGCTGCGTCAATTTGCATTAACACTTGAATTAACAGATGCAGTTGATTTGCTGGATGTAACCTTTAATGAAGAAAGAATGGCTGATGAAAAATTATCCGAAATAGCTATGACTGCTGTTAATATTGAAGCAGCAGTAGAAGAAGCCGAAACAGTATAAATAAAACAGACACATATGAAAAATAAAATAAATTTAAAAAATATATTACTGAAGATGGTTTTTATTTCAGGTTTGTTGATTGGCCTATCATCCTGTATGGATGACAAAAAAACCAACGACACCAAAGAAGTTGCTGAATCAAAAAACGAATCTGCATCGGTTAATAACAGCAAAGAAAAAGATGCACAATTTCTTGTAAACGCCACTGAAATTTACCTGACAGAAATTAAACTCGGGCAACTGGCTCAGCAAAAAAGTGCGATGGCAGATGTAAAAACATTGGGAAATACTATTGAGATGGATCATACTAAAGGTTTAGCTGAGTTAACAGCTCTTGCCATGCAAAAAAAGATAACTATTCCAACTTCACTTACTGAAAAAGGAATGGATGCTCATAAAAAATTGAACGATATGTCTGCCAAAGATTTTGACAAAGCATATTGCGATATGATGGTGACGGGGCATAAAGGTGCCATGGGGGTGTTTGAAAAAGCATCTACGGAGTGTAACGATGCGGACATAAAAGCATGGGCGACAGGAAAACTTCCCAGTTTGCAAACGCACCACGATAAGTCAATTGCTTGCCAGGCTAAATTGGATAAAATATAAAACTGATGAATCGTATATTTTCCCGGGTTTTCATTTTAAAAACCAATTTAGAACTATAGCAATTGGTTTTGTGTTTTCCTGAAATCTCGTGAAAACCCTTTTTCATGGCTTCTCATAATTTTGAATAATTGAATTCATACTCTTGACAATAAAAAGGAACTTTGAAAGCAGTTTACAGAATTAAAAGTCATGTATAATTAAAAAAAACATAAATATGAGTTTCAAATTTTTATTTCTTTCCGCCATTATTAGTTTAGTGCTTTCCTGCAATAGCGAACCAAAGGAATCGCCAACAGCGAATGTAACACCATCCATGCTGAGTTCTACAAATTGTTATCGTCTCACCAATAATAAGGACACCCTCGTTCTTAAAACAAGCCTCATAAATGACACAGTATCCGGAACCCTTTCTTATAATTATTACCAGAAAGATAAAAACCATGGGAAAATTGAAGGAGTAATGAAGGGTGATTTGATAATTGCCGACTATATATTTTTCTCAGAAGGAGTACAATCTATACGGGAAGTAGCTTTTAAAAAAATAGGAGATAATTTTATTGAAGGGTATGGCGAAGTTGAAGAAAAAGATGGAAAAACAATATTTAAAAATCCAAATTCACTGACTTTTAATCAAGCTGTGGTCCTGATTAAAATTGATTGCGAAAAATAATTTTGCTTTAAAACCTGCGTATTGAATATCGAATATTGCTAATCGAATATTTCTAAAAAAATTACCCATACATTTCATCTCTTATCAACTTTACCCTTTCGTCTGCCAGGTATTCATCAAATTCCATCAACCGATCTATAATTCCGTTGGGAGTTAATTCAATTACCCGGTTGGCCACTGTCTGCATAAATGTATGATCATGGCTGGTTAATAAAACAATTCCTGTAAAGTTTGTACACTGTTCATTAAAGCTCTGAATACTTTCCAGGTCAAGATGGTTAGTAGGTTGATCTAATAAGATCACATTCGGATTTTGCAGCATCATCCGGCTCAGCATACATCTTACTTTTTCTCCACCACTCAATACATTTGTAAGCTTCATAATATCATCGCCACTAAAAAGCATTTTACCCAAAAAGCCACGAAGAAAAGGTTCATCTACATCTTTTACATGCGGCGGTACATATTGGCGAAGCCATTCCATCAGGTTATCACCATCTTTAAAAAATACATTGTTCTCGATTGGCAAATAAGCTTTGGTTACGGTAGTACCCCATTCATACGTTCCGCTATCGGCTGCTTCATTAGCAGTTACGATGTTGAAGAAATTGGTTACCGCCAGCGGATCACGACTCAGCAATGCAATCTTATCGCCTTTGTTAACAGTGAATGAAACGTTGTTAAATAAGATACGCCGGTCAACTGACTTCGATAATTTTTCTACATTCAAAATCTGGTTACCAACTTCACGCAACGGTTGAAAAATAATACCCGGATATTTTCTATAGGAAGGTTCTATTTCATCAATCGTTAATTTCTCCAATGCTTTTTTACGGGAAGTAGCTTGTTTACTCTTCGATGCATTGGCACTGAATCGTGCAATGAAATCAATTAATGCCTGGCGTTTGTCTTCTGTTTTTTTATTCTTATCGCCCATCTGCCTTGCCATCAACTGGCTGCTCTCGTACCAAAAAGAATAGTTACCGGTAAATATTTTTATTTTCTGTCTGTCAACATCCGTTACATGAGTACATACCGCATCAAGAAAGTGACGGTCATGGCTTACAATCAAAACAATATTTTCATATTCAGCTAAAAAATTCTCCAGCCATCCGATTGTTTCAATATCCAATCCGTTGGTAGGCTCATCTAATAATAAAATATCCGGATTCCCAAAAAGTGATTGAGCAAGCAATACTCTCACTTTAAAATTTGAAGGAATATCTTTCATCAGCTTTGCATGATATTCTTCTTTCACACCCAACTCACTTAATAAAGTAGCAGCATCACTATCGGCTGTATAGCCGCCCATTTCTCCAAACTCACCTTCCAGTTCAGCAGCTTTCATTCCATCTTCTTCTGTAAAATCGGCAAGTGCATAAATATTTTCACGTTCCTTTGCCACCTTCCAAAGTTTTGTATGCCCCATCATCACTGTATTCAAAACAGTTTGTTCATCAAACTCAAACTGGTTTTGTTTTAATACAGCCAGCCTTTCGCCGGGAGTAATTTCAACGGTTCCTTTATTCGCTTCTATTTCGCCGCTCAGGATTTTTAAGAATGTACTTTTTCCTGCACCATTGGCGCCTATTACGCCATAGCAATTTCCTTTTGTGAAATTGAGGTTCACATCTTCAAACAAAACCCGTTTGCCGTATGCCAACTTAAGGTCATTAACACTAATCATTTTTCTTGTTTATTTTAAGGCGGCAAAGGTAAGCCATATTCAGCCACGGGTTATACCGAATTTCATTAGAAATCCTATTCAGTATTTACCTTCCAATACATTGATTATATAATTGTTTAGTAAACCTGTCATTCCGAGTCCGCCAACGGCGGAGAGGAATCTCTTGATGTTATAGTTATTTAAGTTGTTTTAAATAGATTAGACTCCCCCTGTTCGATGTCTTTGAGATGCCTCGCAAAGCCTCGGCATGACAAGACTCTGATAGATTAATGTTTCATATTATTTTTATAAGTAAAACTTTGAACATTGAAAATTGATCATTTCATACAACAAACAAAAAAAAATCCCGCCTCTTTCGAAGCGGGATTTAAAACTTATAACGTATAACTTAGAACCTCTCTTAGTAACCCATTCCACCCATATCAGGTGCACCACCGTGTGCATGGCCTGCTTCTTCTTTCTTAGGTTTATCTGCTACTACACATTCAGTAGTTAATAACATACCAGAAATAGATGCTGCATTTTCCAAAGCAATACGGGTAACTTTTGTTGGGTCTATTACACCAGCTTTCAAAAGATTTTCATATTGATCCGTTCTTGCATTAAAACCATAATCACCTTTACCTTCTTTCACTTTCTGTACTACTACAGAACCTTCGATACCTGCATTCTCCACAATCTGGCGAAGGGGTTCTTCCAATGCTCTTCTTATAATGGCAACACCCGTTGCTTCATCTTCATTGCTGCCTTTTAATTTATCCAATGCTTCAATAGCACGAACAAAAGCAACACCACCGCCAGGAACAATTCCTTCTTCAACAGCAGCTCTTGTAGCATGAAGCGCATCGTCAACACGATCTTTCTTCTCTTTCATTTCCATTTCAGTAGCTGCTCCGATATTTAATACCGCAACTCCACCACTTAATTTAGCCAACCGCTCCTGCAATTTTTCTTTATCATAATCAGATGTAGTTGTTTCAATCTGAGCTTTGATTTGATTGATACGTGCAGTGATATCTTCTTTCTTTCCTTTACCACCTACGATGGTTGTATTGTCTTTGTCAATTGTAACAGTAGTTGCCACACCCAGGTAAGTAAGGTCTGCATTTTCTAGTTTAAATCCTTGCTCTTCGCTTACTACAATTCCTTTTGTAAGGATTGCAATATCCTGAAGCATTTCTTTACGACGATCACCAAAACCCGGAGCTTTAACAGCACAAACTTTTAGGCTACCACGCATGCGGTTGATGACAAGCGTTGCAAGAGCTTC
>JANLSA010000223.1:0-9306 GCA_031362085.1 Bacteroidota bacterium
TGCCGAGGCTTTGCGAGGCATCTCTGAGGCATCGAACTTGGAAAGGCTTTACTATTAAAAGCGAATCAAATAATCATTGGCTCAAGAGATTCCTCGCAGAGCCTCGGAATGAAAAATAGCATTAAAATAAACAAACATCAATCCCTCAGACTCTTGTCATGCCGAGGCTTTGCGAGGCATCTCAAACAAATTGAGCAAAGAAAAACTTTCTTCATAAAGCGAATCAAATAATCATTACCTCAAGAGATTCCTCGCAGAGCCTCGGAATGACAAACATTATTAAAATAAAGTTACTTCAAACCGTAAGAGTCCTGTTTTAATGGATATAAAAGAATCAAAATTCAAACAACCGCCTTTCTGATTTTTACTAAATGTTCCAGCAAATTTTCAAGTAAATCCAAAGGAAGCATATTGGCTCCATCACTTTTTGCCACAGCGGGATTGGGATGTGTTTCAATAAATAATCCATCAGCACCGGCAGCTATGCCAGCTTTTGAAATGGTGCCAATCATTAGCGGATTGCCACCGGTAATACCTGTTGATTGATTGGGTTTTTGTAAGGAGTGAGTACAATCCATCACAACCGGAGCAAATCGTTTCATGATGGGTATATTCCGGTAATCAACAACAAGATCCTGGTAACCGAATGTTGTTCCTCTTTCGGTAAGTAAAATATTCCGATTGCCGGCAGCATGAATTTTGTTTACGGCAAATTGCATGGCTTCGCCACTTAAAAACTGTCCTTTTTTTACATTCACTATTTTCCCGGTTTCAGCAGCAGCAGTTAATAAATCTGTCTGGCGGCAGAGAAAAGCAGGAATTTGTAATATATCGACATATTTGGCAGCACTTGCTGCTTCCAGTGCTGTATGTATATCCGTAGTTGCGGGTAAAGAAAAATGCTGTCTTACTTTACCAATCATCATCAATGCTGCATCATCTCCTAAACCGGTAAAGGAAGAAGCAGATGTTCTGTTTGCTTTACGATACGACGCCTTAAAAATATAAGGGATGCCAAGTCTTTTGCAAATGCCGGAAACTTTTTCTGCAATTTCAAAAACCATTTCTTCACTTTCCACCACGCAGGGTCCGGCAATAAGAAAGAAATTTTTTTCATCGTATGATTGTTTGGCAAATAAATCATTCAGCATTTTTTCCATAGGTGCAAATATAAGTCCGTTTTGAGTTAGAATATATTATGAACAAAGACTGGCTAAGCGGCTTATGATTTAAAACTTAGCGCCTTTGAGTGAAGATTATTTTATTTCACGCAAACCTGCCTGACAACAAGCAGGGAAGCAAAGGGAACCGCAAAGTTCGCCAATTACAAAATATCAATTATTAACTACTTCTTCAATCAAAGCTTCTCATTACTTTTGTTGTTATGATAAAAGAAAAAATCCTCGTCATCGGAGCCTCAGGACAAATCGGAGTGGAGCTTACACTTGCCTTAAGAAAAATTTATGGAAATGCTAATGTAGTGGCGTCCGATTTGCGGGAGCAAAATCCGTTACTCGAAGGAACAGGCCCTTACGTAAGTTTGGATGTGATGAATAAAGAAATGTTGCATGTGCAGGTGATACGTCAAAATTTTACACAGATTTATTTATTAGCTGCTATCCTTTCTGCTACGGGAGAAAAAAATCCGAATCTTGCCTGGAATCTGAACATGAGTGGTTTATTAAATGTATTGGATATAGCAAGAGAAGAAAAAATTAAAAAAGTTTACTGGCCCAGTTCTATTGCCGTATTTGGACCCACATCACCAAAAAAGAATTGCCCGCAGCAAACAATCATAGAACCGATAACCGTGTATGGCATTAGTAAATATGCCGGTGAGTTTTGGTGCAATTATTATCATCATCGTTTTGGAGTTGATGTAAGAAGCCTTCGTTATCCCGGTCTGATTTCTTATAAGTCGGCACCCGGTGGCGGCACCACAGATTATGCAATCGAAATTTTTCATGAAGCATTGGAAGAAAAAAAATATGAATGTTTTTTAACGGAAGGCACTTACCTGCCCATGATGTATATGCCCGATGCCATTCGAGCCACAATAGAATTGATGGAAGCTCCTGCTTCAGCAATTTCAATCCGCACTTCGTATAATTTATCGGGTATGAGTTTTTCACCTAAAGAAATAGCTGCAGAAATAAAAAATCATATCCCGGATTTTACTGTTTCTTATAAGCCCGATTACCGGCAGCAGATAGCCAACAGTTGGCCTCAGAGCATAGATGATACGGTGGCAAGAAATGACTGGGGCTGGAAGGAAGAATATAACCTGGCTGCTATGACAACCGATATGATTAAAAACTTAAAAGAAACGATACAATGAAAATAATACTTGTTTTAGTTCTAAGCATCATTCATACTTTTTATACATCGGCTCAGCCAGTTCTTAAACCCGGCATGTACCGTTCGGTTTTATACCGGGAAGATAAAAAGGAAGTCGTTTTTACTTTGGAAGTAAAACAGGTTAACAATCAGATACAATTAAGTATTATAAACGCAGCAGAAAAAATTCTAATAAAAGAGTTAGAAATAAAAAATGATTCGGTGAATTTTAAAATGCCGGTATTTGAATCTGAATTTAAAACACAGATACAAGCAGATGGCTCTTTAAAAGGTACCTGGTTTAAAGGCACAGCAGATAAAACACAGCAATGGCCCTTTGTTGCTTTGCCATGGAAAAAAAGATTTGAACCGGATCAGGGCAAAGCAAAAAATAATATTAGTGGAAGATGGGAAGTAACAATTACAAGAGCAAACGGAACGCTGCGTTATGCAACAGCTGAGTTTGTACAAAATGGGAATAATCTTACCGGTACATTTTTAACCCCATCGGGAGATTACAGGTACCTGCAGGGTATTGTAACCGGAACTAAATTATTACTCTCCACTTTTGATGGTGCTCATGCCTATACATTTTCAGCAACAATAGCAGGAGCAACAAAAATCATTGATGGATTTTTTGGATCGGGTATAGCTGGCGTAGAAACCTGGGAGGCCTTAAAAAATAAGGATGCTTTACCGCCCGAATCGGCAGCACCTCAGTTAAAAGAGGGATTTACAAAACTTGATTTTAGTTTTAATGATTTGGATGGGAATACAATTTCCATTGCTGATGATCGGTTTAAAAATAAAGCAGTCATTATTCAGCTAATGGGCAGTTGGTGTCCCAACTGTATGGACGAAACAAAATTTTTAAGTGATTATTACAATAAAAATAAAAGCAGGGGAATTGAAGTAATTGCATTGGCTTATGAATACAGTACGGATTTAGCTCGTTCACAAAAAAGTTTAAAAAAATTTCAACAATTGTTTAATGTGCAATACCCAATGCTGATAACAGGGGCTACAGCAAATGATTCGCTGAAAACTGAAAAAACATTGCCACAGATTACGCCAATTACCGTTTTCCCTTCTACAATTTTTATCAATAAAAAAGGGAATGTTTATAAAATTCATTCTGGATTTTATGGCCCTGGCTCTGGAAAATATTTTGGAGAATATAAAAAGGAATTTAATGCGACCATTGATCAAATGTTGAAGGATTGAGAAATTATGTTTAAAAAATACCTGCTGCCGGTTTTTGACTGACTAATACAGTTTTCCATCTTCATAATTTAACTGAAAAAACAGGTGGTAGGCTTTTCCAAAATCTTTAATGATATCATAAGAAGAATGCCCAATCATGGCTTCGCTGGTAATGGATTTTTTTTTGGAGTTTAATACGATCTGTTGCAGGTCGGCAAAAACAAACTGGTTATTAACAGGGATCATTCGGATGAAAAAACCATAACCCGTATTGTAAAATAAAAAACGGCCATCAAAAAACCCCCAATATTTATTTCCCGGTTCCAACATGCCATTTTTAATAATTCCTAAGTTAGCAGCTACTATATTTCTGTCATAATAATCTCTGTATGGAATAATATCAATACTATCTGTTATTACTTTCTGGTTTATAAAATCATCGAAACTGGCAAATACTCCATAGTTGATTCGTTTTGGAAGATTTCCTTTTTTTTGTGTAATATAATTTTCCATCCGGGATTCAGTAATGAGTGATACCGGATTTTCTTTTTCATCTATTTTTAATTTTGCAATTTCCTCTTGCAGCAGATGCGTCATGGAATCAATCAATATCTTGTTGGTTATTTCTTCGTTATAGAGTAATTCTATTTTTCCATTCATTCGTTTAACCGGGTAATAACTGGTGTCCTTTGCTGAGAAATATTCAAACTTATATTCCAGTTCTGCAAGCAGGTTTTTTTTCAAAAAACTAAATTTATTATTTGAGAAATAGGTAATCCAGCAATGCTGTATCACAACAATTAATTTTCTTTCCTGCGAGTTGTCTGTTTCTACCCCATCAGCAAAAATCGTTTTAATCAGGTCTGGCAATGAACCCTGCAGTTTTATTTCCTTTGGAGCATTTTTATAGACAGGTTTAAATCCGAGTTTTGAAAAATCGTAACGGTTGTCAATTATTTCAATTCTGTAAACGGGTAATTTTGTTTTTGAAATAGACAATAACGAAGGGGAAATCAGTTCAGTTTGTAACGAATTGGGCGAAGGAGTATAAATTGCAGAATTGCGCTGACAAAAAATTGTTATGGGTATCACCCACAAAAAAACTGAACATAGAAAAAAACGGAAACGCACCATACCATTTTATTATTTATATACTTTTCCATCTTTCATAATAAAAGTGACTTTGCCAAAAACCTGGCTATTCATAAGTGGATCACCTTCTACAGCTATAATATCGGCAAGTTTACCTTTTTCGATGCTTCCCAATTTATCTTTTTCTCCTAATAATTCTGCAGCATTTATGGTAGCCGATTTTATTGCCTCCATTGCCGGCATACCAGCATCTATCATATAAGTAAATTCAAGCCAGTTTAATCCATGTTTAAATACACCTGCATCCGTTCCGTAAGCAATTTTTACACCGGCCTTATAAGCTTTTGTAAAAGTGTTTTTAAGTTGTGGCCCGATTTCTAATGCTTTTGATTTTACCATTGGCGGGTAATAACCGGGAATTTTTGCAGAATCGGCAACTGATTGCCCGGCTGTAAGAGTAGGCACATACCAGGTACCATATTTTATAAAAAGTTCAATTGCTTCATCATCCATCAATGTTCCATGCTCAATTGAATTAACTCCGGCACGGATTGCCCGTTTCATACCTTCTGCACCATGTGCATGAACCGCTACTTTAAATCCATAGTCTTTTGCCGTTTCTACAATTGCTTTAATTTCTTCTTCTGTAAACTGTGGGTTACTTCCACTTTTTGCAACGCTTAATACGCCGCCGGTAGCTGTAATTTTAATAAGGTCACTTCCATCTTTATAACGTTGTCTTACTGCCTGCCTGCATTCATCCGGACCATTCGCTACTCCTTCAGCCGGGCCAGGATCTCCCATCAAATCTTTTCTATAACCATTTGTTGGATCGGCATGACCTCCAGTTGTGGCAATCGCTTTTCCGGCAGTATAAATCCGGGGGCCTTTTATTAATCCTTTGTTGATGGCATTGCGAAGAGAAATATTTACACCGGAACCACCAAGATCTCTAACCGTGGTAAATCCTGTCATTAAAGTTGTTTCAGCAAAACGGACAGACATAAAAGCATAATCAGCGGGATTTAAAGAAAAACCATCACTATAACGGGTAGGGCTCGTTTCTTGTTCCAGGTGTACATGCATATCAATCCAACCTGGCATTACTGTCTTTGTTTTTAAATCTATTGATTTTGAACCAGCCGAAACAACTGTAAAACCATTATCGATTGCTACAATTTTATTTCCCTCAACTACAATTGTCATATTCTTTTTTGGTGCATCGGAAACAGCATCTATTAATGTTCCGCACCAGATATATGTTTTTTGTGAGTATCCAATCAGTGTAATTGAAAGGCTTATAAAGGCAAGTAGTATTTTTTTCATGTAAAAATTGATTTGGGTTTTAAAAATAACCGGATTTTTCCACAATTTGTTATTTCAATTTTTACAGTAACATTATTTCTTTTAGTTTTGTATGACCTCCGTCCAGATAGCTATCAGGACTTCGATGGTCAGTATTCGACCGGCAATTTTCAGCGATTTTATTGGTACATAGATTAGAGTCAATAGTTAGAACAGTTAATTGGCAGTTGAGATTTTTTTTTGTTTGCTAAAATTTGAAATTATCAATCATGGCTAAATACGTTTTTGTTACGGGTGGGGTTAGTTCTTCGCTTGGCAAAGGAATTATTGCAGCTTCACTTGCAAAATTGCTTCAGGCAAGAGGGCTACGGGTTACGATTCAAAAGTTTGATCCGTACATAAATGTTGATCCCGGTACCTTAAATCCGTATGAGCATGGTGAATGTTTTGTAACAGAAGATGGCGCAGAAACCGATTTAGATTTGGGACACTACGAACGATTTTTAAATATTTTTACTTCACAGGCAAATAATGTTACTACCGGCCGCATTTATCAAACCGTAATCAATAAAGAACGTGAAGGTGCTTATCTGGGTAAAACAGTGCAGGTAATTCCGCATATAACCGACGAAATAAAAAGAAGAATGCTGCAACTGGGTGTGGGCGGGTTATATGATGTAGTAATAACTGAAATTGGTGGTACGGTTGGTGATATTGAAAGCTTACCATTTGTAGAAGCCGTACGCCAACTGCAATGGGAGTTGCCGGAAGAAGATTCATTGGTGATACATCTTACATTGATTCCATATTTAAAAGCAGCGAAAGAATTGAAAACAAAACCTACCCAGCATAGTGTAAAAATGCTGAGTCAGGAAGGTGTACATCCCGATATTATTGTTTGCCGTACAGAACGGCCCCTCATGCCGGAACTGAAAAGAAAGATTGCTCAGTTTTGTAATGTGAGGCAGGAAGCTGTAATAGAAGCAATGGATGCTGCCACTATTTATGAAGTACCAGTTTTGATGATGCGTGAAGGGCTTGATGTAATTTGTTTGAAAAAATTAAATATTACAGATTATAAAGAACCCGAACTGGCAAAGTGGAAAGAATTTTTGGATAAACTGAAATATCCCAAGAGCAAGGTTTCAATTGGTTTGATTGGAAAATATATTGAACTACAGGATGCTTATAAATCAATTCTTGAATCTTTTATTCATGCAGGTGCTATAAATGAGTGCCAGGTTCAGGTTGTAAATGTACATAGCGAATTTATTACCGATGATAATGTTGCAGAGAAATTAGCCGGACTGGATGGATTATTAGTTGCTCCTGGTTTTGGTCATCGTGGTGTGGAAGGAAAAATAGTAGCCGTAAAATATGCAAGAGAAAACGGATTGCCTTTTTTCGGTATCTGTTTAGGAATGCAAATGGCAGTTATTGAATTTGCCAGAAATGTTTTGGGATTGAAAACGGCGCATTCAACAGAAATGGATTTAAATACATTGGATCCCGTTATAGATTTAATGGAAGAACAAAAAACGGTAACAGCCAAAGGCGGTACAATGCGGTTAGGTTCTTACCCTTGCGAAATGAAACAGGGAACACTGGCCCATAAAATTTATAATGCCGATATGATTAGCGAAAGACATCGTCACCGTTGGGAATTTAATAATAAATATCTTGAGCAGTTTGAAAATGCCGGCATGATAGCCAGTGGAAAAAACCCGGCTACTAATCTGGTTGAAATTGTCGAGATACCATCTCATCCTTTCTTTATTGGTGTGCAATACCACCCCGAACTTAAAAGCACAGTTGAAAATCCACAACCAATTTTTGTAAGTTTCATTAAAGCAGCAAAAGGATATGCGGAAAAAAAAACTGAGGTGAAGAACCCATTGCTTCAAAGCGAAATGATTTAAATCAGTCGAAAATCAACAGTCAGAAGTCGGCAATCGTCAGTCTGAAGTCTGGGGTTTATAATATTTTAGCAATCTGCTTAATTTATTAAACTTAAAATTTAAGACTATGAGTACTTATAAGGATTTGCTTGCTTATAAAAAAGCATTTTCTTTGGCAATGAAAATATTTGAATTATCGAAAAAATTTCCAAAAGATGAAATATATAGTCTTACAGATCAAATAAGAAGAAGCTCCAGATCAGTATGTGCAAATTTTGCTGAGGCCTTCAGACGAAGAAAGTATCCAGCACATTTTTTAAGCAAATTATCAGATTCTGATTCTGAAAATGCTGAAACTGAAGTGTGGATTGATTTTGCTTTTACATGTAAATACATTTCCCAAGTTGAGCATCTTGAATTAAAAAACGATCAGGCAGAAGTTGGCAGATTATTAGGGGATATACTAAAATCTCCTGAAAAATATAGTTAACAGAAAGAGTAAAGTATTAATTAAAAACTGCAGACAGTAGAATACAATCTGATTGCCGCCGATTGTTGACAGCTTACTACCGGTTACCAACTGATTTTTGCCGACTGCCGATTGCTGACTAAAGACTGATTCACCTATCTTTGGCGACTTTTAAATTTTACATAGAATGAAGTTTGATAAAAATACCGTCATTGGATTTAGCCTTCTCGCTGTTTTGTTTGTTGCATTTTTCTTGATCAATTCAAGAGATCAGAAAGCTTATCAGGCAAAGCAATTGATAGAAAAAGCAAGAATGGATTCAATAGCAAAATTGCAGCAACCAAAAATTGATCCGATTGTAGCTAAAAAAGATTCCATTATTGCCGATTCTACAAGCCGGATTAGTAATGCAGGGAATTTTCAACAATCCGTTAATGGGGCAGAAAAACTGACAGTTATTCAGTCTGACTTATTGAAAATTACGTTTACCAATAAGGGGGGAAGGCCAAAATTTGTAGAGCTGAAAGATTTTAAAACTTCCGACAGCAACCTGGTAAAATTGGCCGGTACAGATTACGATAAACTTTCTTACACCATCAATACAGCTGAAGGTAAAGTGGATGAGGTGTCGAATTTTTATTTCAATGATCCGGTTATATCCAAAAATGAAGATGGAAGTACAATGGTAAATTTTTCGCTTCCAGGCTCAGACAGTAGCGGTTCATCAATCAAGCATTCGTATATCATTAAGCAAAAGGATTACATGATTGATTTTAATGTGGAGATGGTTGGTGCAAATAAATTATTGACAGGTGGTGTAATGAACCTGAACTGGAATTATAAAGCCGTAGCTCAGGAAAGCGATTTTACGTACGATCAAACCAATACACAAATTGGATTTGTGATGGATGATGAATTTGACTTTTACAATATTGCAAAAAGAAGTGATAAAACTTTTGATAAGCCGGTAAAATGGTTAGCGGTTCGCCAACGATTTTTTAA
>JANLSA010000231.1:0-3654 GCA_031362085.1 Bacteroidota bacterium
ATTCAGTAAATACAGTTCCTATCAATTCTTTTAACTCATCAGAGTTTTGCATCGCCATTGCTCTTGCTCTTACTCTCTCCAATCCTAATTCTATTTGTGCTTCTCTTGTCTGTGCTTCTGCTTGTTTTAAATCATTGAAACGAGTGTAGGTTAAATCAAAAACTTTTGCAAAGCGATTCAGAATATCAAATTGCTCTTCTTTCAATGGTTCAGGACCGGCGGTTTGCAAACAACCAAAATTGTGAAAGGATCCTGCCAACATTACTCTATCCGTTGCCTGCATGTTTTTTTTCACTGGGCCAGGCAGATGTTTCATCTCAGTTTGGCTAAAAACATATGCATCCCATTCTTTTTTTACCTGTCCATGTAAATCATAAAACCATCTTCTGTTTCTATCCTTCCATGCTTTTACAAAAGCGAGATAAGGTGGATTATCATGATGAGGTATATAAAAATTAACTGGTTGCGATTCTGCATTCGCCATCCATAATCGTGATGAAAGATCTTCACTGTTCATTATCCAAATCAGACAGCGGTCTAAAGATAAATCCAGTTTAGTGAGTTCGTTATAAACAGTTCCAATCAATTCCTTTAATTCATCAGATTTTTGCATCGCCATTGCTCTTGCTCTTACTCTTTCTAATCCTAATTCTATCTGCGCCTCTCTTGCCTGTGCTTCGGCTTTCTTCAAATCATTAAAACGAGTATAGCTTGAATCAAATACTTTTCCAAAGCGGTGGAGGATTTCAAATTTTTCATCGGTCAATGCTTCTGTCTCTACTATTTCCAGGGCTCCAAAATTGTTGAAAGATGCAGAGAACACAACCTGCTTTGGTACATTTAACGCTTTTCGTAATGGGCCCGGCAGATTGGGTAATTCTTTAAAGAACGCTTTTTCAAAAATTTTCTTTTCACTACCTTTTAATGTATAAATCCAACTGGAATCTTTTGCTTTCCATGCATGAATGATTGATTTGAAAAAGTCATCATGAAATGGTTTAACATGGAATGGCTGTGCTGGTTTGTTCAATTCAGCACTGGCTATCCAAAGTGTATTGGTTGCCTGTTCATGATCATGCATCCAGATAATGCAGCTTGTTAATGAAAAATCAAGTTGAGTCAATTCTTTAAATAATGCAGATACAAGCTCTGCCAGTTCATTGGAATTTTGCATGGCCATTGCCCTGGCTCTTACTCTTTCGAGTGCCAGTTCTATTCTTGCTTCTTTTGCCTGTGCAAGAGCCAATTCAATATCAAGATATCTTGTGTACGCTAATTCAAATACATTCAGAAAACGCTGAAACAATTTCAACTCATCTTCACCTAATGGCACATAGGTGGAAATGCCCAGTGCAACAGGCCCAAGCGAATGCCAGTAATAATTAAGAGAGCTGGCTTTTTCTAAAAACCGGTCAATAAATACATTGGTGGTTTTCTGATAAGCTAACCATTCTTTGACTTTTTTTCCTTTGATATGGGTAATATAAATTTCCCCTTTGCCTTTCAGCATTTTTGCTGCAAATGCCTTTGCTACTTTATGATCGGTATAAACGGTCTCGGTAATGAATGTTTTTTTATGCTTTGCATAATATTCATAATTCATATAAGTGCCGCGGCTCTCATAAAAGATAGCTGTTTGTACATTCCGAATTTCTTTTATGCCCAGCTTTGCCAGTTGTAGTGAAATGGTTTTGCAGACTTTCAGCATATCCGCCGGTTCCTTCATGCCCATAGCAATAACCCGGACTTTTTCCAAAGCCGTTTCTATTTCAAGTTCACGGTTTTTATTTTCCAGTTCTACGGTGCGGCGTTTTACTGCTTCATGGAGCTGCTGGTTTTCTTCAGCAATTTTTTCAATGGCAATATTTTCACTGTCCCCTGTTCTTGTATCGGGAAAAGATGTGTGCTGGTGAATTATTTTCCACTTCCCTGTTTTATGCTGCATCAGGGTGGATGCCCTGAATTTGGAATAAAAAATCCATTTCTTACCCGTTAAAGCATACACATCGCAAAGCTCATGGACAAGTATAAGATGCTCTTGCTGTTCAAATTTTATATTCCTGCTCCGCATTTCTAATTTTCCTGCTACCTGGTCAATAGTATCATGAAGAAATTTGACTGCATCTTTCTTATTAAAAAACACTTCGGTTTCTGCACTACCTACCTGTGTATATTCATCAACAAGAAGGGTTGCCATTGTTTTTACATCGCCTTTCAAATAGCAATTCCAATAAGTATTATACACTTTCAGGATTTCGGTTTCCAGTTTTTTGGTCAGTTTCATTTTTGATTAAATTTACTTCATTAGTCTTCCTTCAACCCTTTTATCACCACATTGCCAGTTCCGTTTTTATCACAGGGGTAAGAAAATTCTTTCTGCCATGCTTTTGGATTATTAATTGTTGTATAAAATTCATCAAGGTATTGTGTTGTTATTTTAATATACTTCGCATTAATAATTATACAACTGGTATACAGTTTATAAATATCGTTTTTTAATAAATTGTATTTAGAAATTATTTTTTCGAACACAGCTAAATCCTTAATACAATACCCACGGTACCGGCGTTCACGGATTGATTTCATCAACAACTCCTCAGCCGGGTTTGCATACGGCGTATTTACAATTCCTGCGTGATCAAAGTCGTAAGGTATAGCTACCGGAATTGCCATAGGATCTTTGGTAATCAATTTTATATTTTGCTGATATTGTACAGACCAGTCTGTATTGCCAATAAGATATTGAAAAACAGATAGGGTTAAAAATTCAGTTACCTGTGTTTGCTGCGGTTGTATTTTTTTCACAATGGCAATAGCATTATTTCTTTTTGCCATTTGCATTTCTTCTTCGAGCAATATGCCATAAAATGGAGTTGTGCTTTTTTTATTATTACTATCGTCTAATTTCACCTTTACTAACCTTGCCCGGAAACTTTGAGGAGTAATCAAATTATATAATTTATACACAAGCCATTCCCGTATCACATATTCATCACCCTGGCATGGCATTACCAATTTTAATTTTCTTTGCTCTTTAAAAACAGAATTAAGATGAACACCCTCTTTAGGAAACTCAATTAATAACGGAGGATAAGAACAGTTTTCTTTCATACGCCGGAAATGACCTCTTAGTCTTATTTGTACAGGTATTTTAATTTCGCTGCTGTCTTCATTGAAACAAGATAGTGTTACCGGAAATTTTTTATTAGTTGTTGTATTATCATTTAATAGGTCCCGAAGATTTCCCTTTAGTGTTATATTCATTACTTCATCGGAATCAAATAACCCTTTTTCAGAAGATGGCTGCGATATAACCAGAGATAAATTAGTTTGATTGTCCACTTGAATAAAAAATAGAAAGAGCAGGCTACTCAATACAATACCAAAAAGAGAAATCAAATTTATTCTCATATTTAAAACTCTTTAGACAGGTAAATGAATAGTAAACTCCGTACCCTCACCTTCTTTTGTTGCTACTTTTAATTCACCACCATGTGCTTTTACAATATCATAACTCAAGGATAAACCTAAGCCTGTTCCTTGCCCGGTGGGTTTAGTAGTAAAGAAGGGTTGAAAAATTTTATCTAATACCTTTTGAGGGATGCCGTTGCCATTATCTATTACACTAATTTTAATCCAAGCCCCCCTGCCCCC
>JANLSA010000236.1:0-14942 GCA_031362085.1 Bacteroidota bacterium
TTATAAGGTGTTGCAGTCATTTTATCTAAAGTAAGCAAAGCCCAGGATTCGTCATTGCTTGCACTACTTATTAAAATCCGGTTTTGATCATCAACCACCATACCATTTGAAGTAAAATTTTGTGGCAAGCCTTTTACCACACCCAATAAGGTTGCAACTTTTGAATCGATGTTTACTTTAAAAACTGTATTGCGGGCTGAAACAATTATCAGATTACCATCATCATCAGCAATCATATCGCCACCAAAGCTGCTGCATGAATTGTGAATGGAGACACCTTTATTCTCTGGAGCATCTGTCAACGTGCCCAGATTGGTAACTGTTAATTTCTTTGTATTGAATCGAATCAGATTGTTTCCATCATTTGTCAGTGCATATCCATAACCATCTTCTGCAACTACCATTCTCGTAACAATATTACTCTGATCCGCATTTTTATTTGGCGACCCGGTAAACGCATTATCGGTAACATAAAAAACTTTCATTGTTCTTAAATCAATAAAACGCAACTGATCAATAAACATGGGTGTAAACCAGATCCGGTTATTTTTTCTGTCATAAGCCATTGCTGCTACACCACTGCTGAATGCAGGCTGTGTATTAAAGCGGTATTGATTTTCTACGGGAAACGTATTGAGTTGTTTTCTCGTGATGGCATCATATGCTACCTGGTTTATTTCATTTCCATTCAGAATAACTTCAGAAAATTTTCCCGAACGCAAATCTAATTTCCTTAAATGATTCCATCCCGCACCCTCTTTCACTATATCCGTAATGGCATAAGCAAACTGATCGGCAGATTGAGCATTAATAATAGTAGAAGATAAAATGGTGGTAGTAAAGAGAACAGAAGTAAGTAAAATTTTTCTCATACACTTGGTTTTTAATTTAAACTTAAAAAAGACAAGTTTAAGTTACAACAATTTGATTTCAGGAAAAATTAATTTTTATGACCGGCTGGATTTTTTTTAGAACTTGAAAATTAATTATTCAGAAAAGTTCATTCTCAATGATAGAAGTAATGAATTGGGGGTTTCTACTATATTAAAACTCTCCTGGGTGCTGATATTTTTTTAAACCGAAGTACCAGATGGATGTACTAATGACTTATCGGTTCGGTAACAAGTCCCTTTAAATACAGCCACTACATGTTCTTTTTGATTTGTAATCGTAATATGATAAAGCCCCGTTGATTTGCCGTTATGTATTTCTTTTGTTTCTGCTGTCAATACATCATCTACATGTACGGGTTTAATAAAATTAATAGCCGTATCTAAAGCAACTGATAAAACATTTCTGTTATTACATGCAAAAGCAAAAGCACTATCCGCCAAACTAAATGCGATGCCACCATGTACAATACCAAATCCATTAATCATTTCTTTACGTACTGTCATTTTTATTTTACTGTAGCCTTCTTTTATTTCCAGTACTTCTATCCCCAGCCATTGTGAAAACAAATCCTTTCCCATCATGTAGCTTACTACATTTTTTGCCAGTTCATTTTTCATTAATTTTTTTTACCAATTTAAATTTTAGGTAATGCGTATCCATTATGATATTGTTTCATCAGGTATTGATCATTTATTTTTTTATCTGTAAATTTTTTATTGATTTTATCCCAGGCCAACCGCCGATTACTTAAATAACTGATATTTCCCATTTGAGCTACGGTGGCGATATGTGCTCCATCGGCAATCGGGCATTTCAACAATGCCTGGTTATTTGATTTAATCGCATCAAAAAAGTTTTGCATGTGATTATTTAAACCGTTGTCCATTGATTTTTCTAAAGGCTTTACTGTTTTATTTTTACTTTGTCTTTCTTCTATTACCTCCCAACCGCCGCGGTTTAATATCAAGGTGCCGTTATTGCCAATATATGCAATACCGTGATCCCGGTTATACGAGCCATTATCAATTCCCATTGCAGAATCCCATACTAAATTAAACCCATCAAATTCATAAAGAGCGGTAAGTGTATCAGGAGTTTCTTCCGCTAATTCAGGGTAAGCAAATTTTCCACCCAACGAAACAACCGTTTTGGGCAACGAAGCTTTCATTCCAAGCAAACCATAATCCAATAAGTGAACGCCCCAATCGGTCATTAACCCTCCGGCATAATCCCAGAACCAACGAAAATTAAAATGATAGCGGCTTGCATTGAACGCTTTTTTTTGTGCTGGTCCCAGCCACATATTATAATCTACTCCTGCTGGTGGTATAGAATCAGGAACAACCGCCGCTGGTTTCATCCATCCCTGATAGCACCAAACTTTTACAGTTCTTATATTTCCTAATTGCCCGGTCTGAACAAAGTCAACAGCATTTTGAAAATGCTGCTGGCTTCTTTGCCACTGTCCTACCTGTACCATTTTATTATATCTTTTTTGCGCAGCTACCATTGCCGTACATTCTCCAATAGAGTTTCCCACAGGCTTCTCTACATACACATGCTTGCCTGCTTCACATGCATGGATCATTATCAAAGCATGCCAATGGTCGGGAGTGCCAATGATGACTGCATCAATATCTTTATTGTCTAATAATTTTCTATAATCACTGTAAGCTTTTACGTTGTTTTTATCAATATTCAAACCGGCCAGTTCATTCATTCTTTTATCCAACACGTTTTTATCGGTATCACATAAGCCTACTAATTCTACTCCCGGAATCTTTATGGCTGCTTTAAAATCGCTCCAGCCCATTCCGTTTATTCCTATTACTCCAATATTTATCCGGTCATTTGCACCGATACTATTTTTAAAAGATGCAAAGGATTTGTTTGAAAAAGAAGAAAACAAGAGGCTGCCTCCTGTAATCAAAGCGGATTGTTGTAAAAATTTTCTGCGGTTGTTCATAAAAGAATTTTTATATAAATTATTCGCCTTTAAAAATGGGTTTTCTTTTTTCTAAAAAAGCCTGCACTCCCTCTTTAAAATCACTTGTGGCTGCTGCCTTCTGCTGAAAAATATCTTCATCCTGCAATTGTTCGTCAAAGGTGGTTATAAAAGATAAAGACAATAACTGTTTTGTAAAAGCTAATCCTTTAGTTGGCATTTGAGAAAGATATTCTGCAATTTGAATTGCATTGGTCATAAAATTTTCATCCGGAAAAATTTTATAAATCATACCCATCCTCTCCGCTTCCGTTGCAGTTATTTTTTCGCCAAGCATCATCAGTGCACTTGCTTTTTGCCAACCAATTAATCTTGGCAATGTATGTGTACCTCCACTATCGGGTATCAATCCAATTTTTGAAAATGCTTGCATGAAAGATGCTGATTCGGTTGCAACTACAATATCACAACATAAAGCAATATTGGCACCAGCACCAGCAGCCACACCATTAACCGCAGCAATTACCGGTTTCTCTAATCTTTTAATTCTTGATACAATCGGGTTAAAATGTTCGACTAGAATTTTATTCATCCCGGGACCTTTGGGGTCAACCACTTCTGCTAAATCCTGACCGGCTGAAAATGCTTTACCGGCACCCGTAATAAAAACACATCTCACTTCATTGCTTTTACATTCATCCAGTTTATCCTGCATCAACAATGCCATTTCCCGGTTGAATGAGTTTAATTTATCGGGGCGGTTGAACGTAATAAAAGCAATGGAGTTTCTTATTTCAAATAAAATGGAAGACATTAAAAAAAATTTATCAGGGATTAAAAATACTTTGTTTTACCCGGCATTGCGATTGGGTATCTTCCATCTTCATCTGGCAAGGTTGGCGGCATTGCATTCCAATCAAATGTTTTTGGCATAATGCTGATGCCCGATGCAATGGCTTTATCCCACTCAATTACCTGGCCTGAATAAGTTGCCATTCTTCCCAAAATAGATGTCATGGTACTCTTTGCTCCATATTCTGCGTTAGCAAACTTGTATTCACCCTTTGCAATGGCTGCAAACAATTCATCATGCTCTGTCTGGTATGGATCATTTTCAGTTTTTTTATCAAATTGAAATAACACGTTACCGGCATGATCTTTAATATGTGCAGCCCCGCAGAAAATTTTTCCTTTTGTTCCCGTTATCAACTCATCCACTTTACTCATCGTACCGGGTATATGACGGCATTGGCTATTTAAAATAGAACCATCCGCATAATGAAACTCTACGTAGTGATGATCATAAATTTCTCCATGATCTTTTCCTTTTCTTACCTGACGGCCACCCATGCCCTGAGCTTTTACCGGGTAAGCACCTTTGAACCAGTTAATGACATCTATATTATGTATATGCTGTTCGTTTATGTGATCGCCACAAAGCCAATTGAAATAATACCAGTTGCGCATCTGGTATTCCATTTCGGTTTGATTATATTTTCTTGGGTTTACCCATACCCCATCATTATTCCACCAGGCCTGTGCAGAGGTAATATCACCAATTAGATTTTTCTTAGCAAACAACTCACGGTAAGAATTTTGGTAATGCCGTTGTAATCCAACCACCACGTTTAATTTTTTTTGCTTGGCAATTTCAGCAGCATCCAGTACTTTTTTTATACCTGCGGGATCGGTGGCAACTGGTTTTTCCATAAAAATTTGTTTGCCTTGAGCAACCGCTTCTTCAAAATGAATGGGGCGAAAACCGGGAGGTGTTGTCAAAATGACTACATCAGCATGTGCCATGGCTTTTTTATAACCATCAAACCCTGTGTATTTTCTTTCTTCTGGTACATCAATTCTGTTTTTAATATTCTTTGGAGTACCTGAACCTTCAGTAATATCTTCTACAGTTAATGACTTGTAGCAACTATCTATCCTGTCCCGGAAAGCATCAGCCATTGCCACCAGTTTTACATTTTGTTTTGTAAGGCAAGCCTGCATGGCAGCTCCGGTACCACGGCCACCACAACCAATCAAAGCAACTTTAATTGTATCCTCAGCACCGCTGAAAAAATTTGCTTTGGATAAAATCGGCATTGTCATAACACCGCCAGTTAATAATGCGGAATTTTTTACAAATTGACGGCGTGAGTTTTTGTTGAATGTATTCATGATTTGATTTTTTTTTAATTTGAAAGATATAAGGTAAAGAATTTTTCTATCTCTTCAGCAGTTGGTTGTTTTAGGGGTCGTACTAATCTGAATCCTGCATACGGAGCATCCGTCAGCCACCATTTACTTTTAGGAATTTGGGGATCCCGACGATTCCATTCCGGTAGCCATTTTGTTCTATTGGCACAACGTAATTCTGTTGCATTATCTGAATAAGAACCCCCTTTTAAAAGCCTTGGGTGCCTGCTGGTTGGAAATAGTTCCGGATCATTTGTAATGTCTTTCATTTTTGTAAAATAATTTTCATCGTACTGATCAAGCACCCATTCTGCAACATTACCCATCATATCATACAGGCCCCATGCATTGGGTTTTAATTGACCAACTTTATGATAGGCTTTCTTACTATTCTTACTGTACCATGCATATTTTTCCAGTTCATTTTCATTATCTCCAAAAAAATATTGAGAAGGGGATCCGGCACGGCAGGCATATTCCCATTCTGCTTCTGTTGGAAGACGGTAAAATATTCCTGTTTTATTATAGAGCCACCGGCAATACATAACTGCCGTTTTTTGTTGCATACTGTTTACGGGATAACCACCGTCACGTCCCATGTCCCAGGAAAGATCAATGTATTGAGGGCTTGGTCTTGTTATGGCATCTGCTCCTGCATTCTGACTAACTGTAGCATCTTTAAAAAAAAGATCAAATTCGTCATGGGTTACTTCATAAGCTCCCATCCAGAAGGAAGTGATAGAAAATGTTTTTTGTGGACCCTCGTCTGCCGATCTTCCATTTTCAGTTTCAGGGCTGCCCATTATAAAACGTCCACCCTTAACAGGTATCATTTTAAATTTAATAACTGATCCCGGCATAGTTTGCTCAAATGATACAAATAAAGAATCAAGGGTTTGTGCAAATGATGTTTTGCAAACTAAAAGCAGCAGTATAATTTTAAACGTTTTCATTCTGTGCGACAAGTTAGTAAAGTTTATGGTTCATTTTTTTGAAAATAGCTGTCAAAATTTTTGGTTTTATACGAAACGATTTTTTCATCTTTTAAAGTTGCTATTAATAATGCCGCATTTTCTTTTTTAGCCAGCTTCAATGCTTTTCTTACAGATAAAATACTGCATGCTGTTGCCAGCCAGTCGGCAGTAATCCCGTTTTTAGCAATTACGGTTACATTTCTTTGGGATGTAACTCCGTAACCCGTTCGGGGATCTATGATGTGAGAATATTTTTTCCCATTAAAAATAATAAAGCGATAAATATCTCCTGAAGTTGCAACAGAACAATTGTTTAATTCTAATTTTTTATTCCAAAGATCATCTTCCTGTTCAGGTAAATTAATTCCCACAACCCATCCCGTTTTTTCCGGTGGCGAATCACTCATTACTATATCACCCCCTGCATCAGCCAGTGCATGAGTAATATTTTTTGATTTGAGATATTCAATTATCTTTTGAGCTGCATATCCTTTTACAATGCCGCCAAAATCAAAACGCATGTTTTTTTTAATAAATGAAATTGTATTTGCTGAAATATTGATGCGAAGATTTTTAACCCCTGTTTCTTGCTTTGCTTTTTTTATTTCCTCTTCAGTCGGAAATCTTTTCTCGCTTTTTGTTTTTCGCCACAGCTGAGAAAGTTGCCCGATGGTGATATCAAATGTTTTGGAAGATTTTTTCCAGGCTTGTTTTGATTGCAGTATCATTTGTAATAGCTCTGTAGAAACTTTTTGTTCTTTTCCGGTTGTTTGAAGTGCTAGTTTTCCAATTTCACTTGTAGTATTATAATCACTGAAAATATTATTTAGCGAATCAACTATTAAAAAACATTCTTTTGCATATTGTACAGCTGTTGCAGAGTCACTATAATAAAAAATGACATTTAATGGAGAACCCATTTTATTTTCAGAAAACTGGAATCGCTTCAGTTGGGCTGAAAGAGAAAAAGGTAATAATAAAAGAAAAATCAATCGCAACATGAATCTGATTTCTTACATTTAGGAACGAAAGATAATTTAATATGGAACGCAGAAAATTTTTACACAATAGTTTTTTAACGGGTGCTGCTGCCATTGCCGGTACTCATTCGTTTGCAAAATTTAAAAATGCAAATAATTTAAAAGATAATAAAGTGTTTAACCTTGATTATGCTTTTCATGATGGAATGTTTAAGAATAATGGAGGAGAAGATTTTCTGGACCAGATCCGGTGGGCTTATGATCAGGGTTTTCGCAGTATTGAAGATAATGGCATGATGGGCCGGACTACAGAACAGCAAAAAAAAATTGGCGACCTGCTGGCAAAATTAGGAATGCGGATGGGCGTCTTTGTTATTACTTCTGATAGTTGGCATTGGAAAATATCACTCACTTCAGGGAAACAGGAATTTATTGACCGGATGATGAAAGATTGTAAAGAAGCTGTTGAAGTGGCTAAACGATGCAATGCGAAATGGATGACTGTGGTACCGGGTAACTACGAAAGGAGTTTATCTCACGATATACAAACTGCAAATGTAATTATGGCTTTGCGGAAAGGTGCAGAAATACTGGAGCCTCATGGACTGGTAATGGTGCTTGAATCATTGAGTGATAACCCGGATCTTTTTCTCCGTCACACTGACCAGGCATTTATGATTTGTAAAGCAGTAAACAGCTCTGCCTGCAAATTTTTATTTGATATGTACCATATGCAACGTAATGAAGGGAATATCATAAACAACATCAACAAAGTTTGGGATGAAACCGGTTATTTTCAGATAGGGGATAATCCCGGTAGAAATGAACCGGGTACCGGCGAAATGAATTACAAAAATATTTTTAAACATATTTACAATAAAGGCTATAAAGGAATTTTAGGAATGGAACATGGCAATGTTAAACCGGGGAAAGATGGCGAACTGGAATTGATTAAAGCATACCGCGAAGCCGATTCTTTTAAATGAGTATCAGAATAAGAGTACTTAAATTAGTGACATTTAAAATAATCAAAAGGCTCTTTACAATCATTACATTGATATAATGCCTTGCAGGCTGTGCTTCCAAATTCACTAACTAATCTTGTATTGCTTGAATGACATTGTGGGCATTCCACGCCATCTTTAGGAATAGAAAATCTTTTATCGGGTGGTGCAATACCATATAATTGTAGTTTCCTTTTTCCTTCTTCACTCATCCAGTCAGTGGTCCATGCAGGTGAAAGGGCAGTAGTGATTTTTATTTTTTTAAACCCAAGTGTTGCAAGCTCTATACGAATATTTGCAGTTATCATATCCATTGCAGGGCAACCTGTATAAGTGGAAGTGACGATGATTTCAATCTCATCTTCATTCATTTTAATATCTCTTACTATCCCTAAGTCAATAATTGATAAAACCGGGACTTCCGGATCTTTTATTTCCTCCAAGTAAGCAAAAATTGCTTCTTTATTTATTGCATGTATAGTCATGTTCTTTTTCTCCCTTTGATGGACCTGTCTGCCGTCAGGCAGGTTTAGGGACCTACCACTCACAACCAGGATAAGTCCTTTGCATATATTGTAATTCTGTAAGAATAAAGCCCAGATGTTCAGTATGTATTCCTTCTTTGCCACCTGTTTGCATAAAGATTTTATCAGGAACAAGTAAAGTCGCTTCTGTAAATATTTCGTTTACTTTATTCAGCCACTCATTTTTGAGTGAAACAAAATCAATTCCTGATATTTTTTCATAATCAGCAGGCTTAAACATTTCACCGGTATATCGCCATAATTCATCAACTGCATTGAGCATTCGTTGATGGCTTTCATCAGTGCCATCTCCTAATCTCACTACCCATTCACTACTCCATCTTAAATGATACGTTATTTCTTTAAGAGACTTTGTTGCAATGGCGGCAATCTGTTCGTCTTTGTTATTTTGTAATTGTTGAAATAATAAATACTGATATTGACTGAATAAAAATTGCCTGAGAACAGTTTGTGCCCAATCACCATTGGGTTGTTCAACCAATAAACAATTTTTATATTCTCTTTCTTTTCTTAGATAAGCAAGGGAGTCTTCAGAAGCCTCACCCCCAACCCCCTCTCCTGGCGGAGAGGGGGCTTTTAATCTCTCCGCTTTTTTAGATTCATTTATTAATTGTGCAGCATGCTGATATAAATTTCTTGCTTGTCCAATTAAGTCAAGAGAAATATTGGTGATGGCAATATCCTGTTCAAGCACTGGCCCATGTCCGCACCATTCACTGTTTCTTTGTCCGAGTATAAGTGAATTATCAGCGAGATGTAAAGTATAGGCCTCCCTAAATCCCTCCGAAGGAGGGACTTTTGAAGAAGTTATTTTATTGAAACTGTTTTCCATTATCGGAGGGTTTGTAAGTCCTTCCCTTTGGGAAGGATTTAGGATGGGCTTCTACATATGGTTTACTTCATCGGGTAATTGATAAAATGTTGGATGACGGTATATTTTATCTTTTGCTGGTTCATACAAACTTTCAGCTTCGTCCGGATTGGTAGCATGAATATATTTTGATTCCACCACCCAGATACTTACACCTTCCATTCTTCTGGTATAAACATCTCTTGCATTTTCAATTGCCATTTGTGCATCGGCTGCATGTAAACTTCCTACATGTTTATGATCGAGTCCTTGTTTACTTCTGATAAATACTTCCCAAAGAGGCCAATCGCTTTTTGAAATACTTGAAACGATATTACCTCCTGCTTTATCTTCAGGAATATCGCCATAATAAAATTTTCTGATGTAGTTCATTGTTTATTGATTTTATAACCGATACGTTCACGTTTATGAATATCTTCTTCTTTCTTTTTTTCTGCAATAAGATATTCCAGAGCCCTGAATACCTGCTGAAAATTTTTGTTATATTTTTTCTCCAGCTTTACAATTTTTTCATAGAGTTCTTTGTTGGCAAGAGCAGTTTGTCTTATTAATACAAATGTGCGGATGATAACAATATTTACTTGTATGGCCCTTTCACTGTTTAATATGCTGGAGAGCATGGCAACACCTTGTTCAGTAAATGCATAAGGCATATATCTTGTGCCCCCTCTTTTTGAGGTCACAATATGTGACCTCAAACCCTGAAACTCTTTCTGGGTAAGGGTAAACATAAAATCAGGTGGAAATCGTTTCAGATTTCGGTTTATAGCTTGTTTTAAAACTTTTGTTTCAACTTCATACATTTCAGCTAAATCAAAATCCAGCATCACCTTCAGGCCTCTGATTTCATAAATTTTATTTTGGATCACTGATAATTGCATAAAAAATAATTGATATCAGTTTCTTTGATACCATAAACTGCATTAAATCAAGCAGCCCGTTGTTTTAATTTCTTTTTCCCTGAATAAGCCGCTGCCGCTTCTCTCACCCACTCTCCATTTTCCCAAGCATCTTTTCTTGCCTGTAATCTTTGTTTATTGCAGGGGCCATTGCCTTTTACCACATTCCAGAATTCATCCCAGTTTATTTCACCCCAATCATACTGATTCGTTTTGTTATTCCATTTCAGTTTATCATCCGGCAATTTCATTCCAAGAATTTTTACCTGCTCTGCAATCATATCAATAAAGTTCTGCCGTAGTTCATCATTGGTTTTTCTTTTTATTTTCCACTTCATACTCTGGTCGCTATTGGTGCTTTCAGAATCTTTTGGGCCAAACATCATCAGCGATGGCCACCACCAGCGATTAATAGCATCCTGGCACATTTCTTTTTGTTCAGCACTTCCTTTGCTAAGCACTAATAAAATTTCAAAACCCTGGCGTTGATGAAAACTTTCTTCTTTACAAATTCTTACCATGGCTCTTGCATAAGGACCGTAAGAAGTTCTGGTAAGCATCACCTGGTTCATGATGGCTGCACCATCGACTAACCAGCCAATAGCACCCATATCTGCCCATGTAATAGTTGGGTAATTAAAAATGGAAGAATATTTTGCTTTGCCGCTGTGCAAATCATTGATCATTTCTTCCCGGCTCATGCCAAGCGTTTCTGCTGCGGAGTATAAATACAAACCATGCCCTGCTTCGTCCTGAACTTTTGCAATAAGAATTGCTTTTCTTTTTAATGAAGGTGCCCTTGAAATCCAGTTGCCTTCGGGCAGCATTCCCACAATTTCGCTATGGGCATGTTGGCTTATCTGCCGGATATTCGTTTTTCGATATGCATCGGGCATCCAGTCCCTGGGTTCAATCTTAACCTCGTTATCTATTTTTTGCTGGAATATTTTTTCAAAATCATGGGAAGACATCAGCTTACAATTTAGAAAGCAAATTTAATAAAAACTAACGGGTGTTGCGGTACTTTATTACTTAGATAGGAGTTATTTTATCTGCTTCCAGTTTTCGCCTGTTTTTATCCGGTGAATCTGCATATCACTTACTTTATATTTTTTAGCAATGCCTTTTAATGATTCCCCATTTCTAAGTAATTTTTTTATTCTAATTACTTTTTCTACAGTAAGTTTTGCATTTGTATAAATCCCTTTCTCCTGCATTAACTTCCTTGCTGCTTTTACACGGGGGCTACCTTGTGCATGTACTGCCGACTCTTGAAAAGTACACCAGGCAAGATTGGAAAAATGATTATCTGTCTTTTTATGATTGTGATGAAGTATTGTGTTTTCTCTTTTTTGTGGTTTAGGTAAAAAATAACCGGCTACCAAACGATGTAATAAAACGGCTTCATAACTGTAACTGCCATTTTTTTTCTTTTTTCTATACCGCCAAATCGGATAGCCTTCCTGTAAAGAACATTTCAACTGTGTGCCATCACTTATTTTTTTTGTATAACAAATCAATCTGCCATGATTGGAAATTGCATAACTGTTTCCATAAGCATTTCGGTACGATGAAATAGTTTTCCATCTTTCTGTGGCTATTGTTTTAATCATAAAAAGCAAGTTATTATTTTATATCAAAATCCACAATCACCTTCTCAGTCTTAGGATGCGATTGGCAGGAGAGAATGAATCCCTTTTCAATTTCTTCATGCTCCAGCCCCCAATGCACATCCATTTCTACTTCACCTTCCAGCAGTTTTGCCTTACAGGTGCAGCACATGCCGCCTTTGCATGCATAAGGAAGATCGGCCCCTTGTTTCAATGCTGCATCAAGTATAGTTGTGTCGCTGTTAAGCGAAAGATTAAATTCAAAACTTCTTCCATCCACTTTTACGGTTATCAAACATTGAGCTCCTGTTTCATTTTTTATTTCTTGCTTTTTGTCTTTTGCTTTTTTAGGATTAGAACTGGTGAATAATTCAAAATGAATTTTATTTTCGTTTACTCCTCTTGCTTCTAAAAATTCTTTTACACAAAAAATCATTTCTTCGGGTCCGCATAAAAATGTTTCATCAATTGCTGCGAAGTCAATCAATTTATTAAGTTCCGTTAATTTTTCGCTATTAATTTTTCCAAAATTTAAAGTGGCTTCAGTTCTTTCCCTGCTCAGGATATTAATAAAATTAAACCGGTTGATGAATTTATTTTTCAGCCCTTCCAATTCTTCAAAGAACATGATGGAAGATCGGGTGCGGTTGCCATATACGAGTGTAAAATTGCTTTGTGGCTCTGTTGCCAGTGTTGTTTTTATAATAGAAAGGACTGGTGTAATACCGCTGCCCGCTGCCAATGCGAGGTAATTTTTTTTATTAGAAGGGTCAAGTTGGGTATAAAATTTTCCAACCGGCTCCATTACTTCCAGTACATCTCCTTTTTTCAACTGTTCATTTACATAAACAGAAAACAAACCGCCATCTACTTTTTTAACTGCTACTTTCCATTCATTATCTGTTGGGGAGCTGCAAAGCGAATAAGTTCTTCTTAGTTCTTCTCCATTTACGATTGCCCGCATAGTAAGGCTTTGCCCTTGTTTAAATTGAAATTGCTTTTTGAGTTGTTCGGGTATATCAAATAAAACGGAAACACAATCCTGCGTTTCTTTTTTTATTTCTTTAATTGCAAGTTTGTGAAAGTGGATTGACATAATACTTTTGTAAACGTTGTACTGTAAGAAAGATCAATTGAGCTTCTTAAGATGAATGGAGCGTCGCAAGGGACGCTCAATCAGGGAACAAAAGCTAAGTTCAAAAAAATTAATTTTTCTCAAAACAAATTGGCTTATAATTTTTACCCATCAGTCCACTTAAAGCGTACCGACGGATAATCTTACTTCTTCATCCCCGTCAATAAATGTGTAACCATATTCTCTTCTATTTCTTCTGCTGTATACGTTTTACGGCTGCGATGCCAGAATTCAATCCCCCGTATAGCAGATAGAATATTTAATACGGCAACATACGGCAGTATCGGCTTTATTTCTTTATTCTCTATTCCTGATTGTATAATTGATTCTAATTTCTGTACATAGTTGCGACGTTGAGTTGTAAAATTTGTGAGATAAGGATCTTCAAGGTGTATCCATTCTGTTACCATTACATGATACTCTTCGAACCGGTCAATATTCATTTTTATATGAAACCGCAAAATGGATTCTATGCGTTGCAAACTGGTGAGCCCTTCATCTTCCATATCCTCGAGGTGCACATAAGCGTCGGTGGCTATGCGAAAAATAATTTCCTGCAACATTTCCGATTTGCTCTTGATATGATTGTATAAACTTGCTGCTTCTATCCCAACTGTATCAGCAAGATCCCTCATACTGGTGGCGGCATATCCTTTTTCGCGGAACATAGCCGCTGCTTTTTGCAAAATTAAATTTTTGCGTGAAGCTTTTTTACGTTTGATAATTGACATATAGCAAAGATAATTAGTACAAACACAAAAATGTTTATTCGACTCAATTTAAATGAAGGTATTCATTTTTCGTGTAGGTTTGCGCCGCTAAAGATTTTTTGACAACAACATTTAATTTAATAAAACCCCGACGAAATAGATATGTCATTAATTGTAGTTGGTACCATGGCTTTCGACGCCATTGAAACTCCATTTGGAAAAGTAAACCAGATTATAGGTGGCTCAGCTACTTATGCTGCATATGCTGCCAGTAATTTTACAAAGCCTGTTCTGCAAATTTCAATTGTGGGAAGTGATTTTCCGGAAGAAGAAATGAATGAATTGAGAAACCGCGGTGTAATGCTGGATGGTGTGGAAATTGTAAAAAATAAAAAATCTTTTTTCTGGAGCGGCCGCTATCACGAAGACATGAACAGCCGCGATACATTAATAACTGATTTAAATGCACTGGCTGATTTTGATCCGCATATTCCGGATAGCTACCAGGGTGCTGAGTTTTTGATGTTGGGAAACCTGATGCCAAAACTTCAACTGAATGTGATACAGGAACTGAAACAACGGCCTAAGTTGATAGTAATGGATACGATGAATTACTGGATGGAGTCTGCAATGGGAGAATTAAAGATTGTATTAAAATATGTGGATATGCTGATGGTGAACGATGCAGAAGCAAGACAATTAACCGGGCAATTTTCTATTGTAAAGGCTGCAAAAGAAATCATGAAAATGGGTCCGAAATATTTAATTATTAAAAAAGGAGAACACGGCGCTTTATTATTTCATGGCGATGATGTGTTTTTTGCGCCAGCTCTGCCGCTTGAAGATGTATTTGACCCAACAGGCGCCGGCGATACTTTTGCCGGAGGTTTTATCGGTTATTTAGCAAAAACAAAAGACATTGGTTTTGAAAATATGAAGACGGCTATCATTGTTGGTTCTGCAATGGCAAGTTTTTGTGTTGAAAAATTTGGGCCTACCCGATTAAAAGAAATTACTAAGGAAGATATTGATGGCAGGATAAGACTGTTTAAAGAGTTGGTGAGTTTTGATATTGAGCTCGTATGAGCAAAATCCTGATTTTTTCGGGATTGAGTTGGTGTAAGATCAATCGGCAAACAGCAGTCAACAATCAGCAGTTTGCAGAATAAAAAAATCTTTTATTGC
>JANLSA010000254.1:0-3208 GCA_031362085.1 Bacteroidota bacterium
CACTAAGACACGAAGACCCAGAGGAAATTTTGTTAAATGCTGAATAGAATTACTGAACGTACAAGAGTGCGACGCAACCAAAGTTCAATAGTAGAAATTCAGTTTGGTAAATAAAGAAAAAATCATCTATTATGACATTTGCAAAAAAAAAGAATAATTGATCTAAGTTCCCCCTTTGGGGGGCAGGGGGCTAACTCCTGCTGTAATTCGGTGCTTCTTTCGTTATTTCAATATCATGTGCATGGCTTTCCCGCATTCCGGCATTGGTAATTTTTATAAATGTTGCCAGCTGAAGATCTGAAATATTTTTTGCGCCGCAATAACCCATACCGGCACGTAGTCCACCGGTAAACTGATAAACGATTTCCTGCAATGTACCTTTGTATGCTACACGTCCTTCAATGCCCTCGGGCACAAATTTCTTTACTTCATCTTCCACATCCTGAAAATAACGATCACTGCTACCGGTAGCCATAGCACCGAGTGAACCCATGCCGCGGTACTCTTTAAATTTTCTTCCTTCATAGATAATTGTTTCGCCGGGACTTTCTTCGGTGCCTGCAAAAATGCTTCCCATCATTATAGTGTCTGCACCGGCGGCTAATGCTTTTACCATGTCGCCGGTATATCGAATTCCTCCATCAGCAATCAATGAAACATTTTTTTGTTTTAATACAGAAGATGCTTCCATGATAGCAGTAAGTTGTGGTACGCCGGCGCCTGCTACAATACGTGTGGTACAAATAGAACCGGGGCCAATACCAACTTTTACTGCATCCGCACCTGCTTCTGCCAAAGCTTTTGCACCTGCGGCAGTTCCCACGTTACCAGCAATTACATTTATGTTTTTAAAATTCTTTTTTATTTCTTTTAATGCATTAATAACTCCTTTGCTATGCCCATGTGCACTGTCGAGGGCAATAACGTCGGCAGCCACTTGTTGTAATGCTGATACACGATCTAAAAAATCTTTTGTTATACCCACACCAGCACCAACTAATAACCTGCCATGAAAATCTTTTACAGCATTGGGATGACTTTTTAATTTTAAGATATCGCTATAAGTAAAAAGCCCGGTGAGCTTACCTTGTTTATTTATAATTGGCAGTTTTTCAACTTTTGTTTTTTTAAAAAGTTGTTCTGCTTTTTTTAAATCCGTTCCTTCGGGTGCGGTATAAAGATTTTCTTTTGTCATCACCTCACTTACTTTTCTTTTCGGGTCATCTTCAAACCGTAAATCACGGTTGGTAAGAATACCTACTAATTTTCCTGCATTATCAATAATTGGAATACCACCGATTTTGTTTTCCCGCATGAGTCGCATCGCATCCCCGATAGTTGCATTTGCTTTTAATGTAACCGGATCCAGGATTAATCCGCTTTCACTGCGTTTTACTTTTCGTACCTGTGCGGCTTGTTCTTCTATACTCATATTTTTATGAAGAATGCCAAGACCACCTTCACGAGCTAATGCGATTGCCAGTTTGGCTTCGGTAACTGTATCCATTGCTGCCGAGAGCAAAGGAACATTGAGTGTTATATCACGGGTGAGTTTTGTTTTGATGTCCACATCGCGGGGCAATACATGGCTGTAGCCGGGTTGTAATAATACATCATCGAATGTAAGTCCTTCGATAGAAAATTTGTTTTGAGAAGATTTTTGTCGGGGAGAGATAATTCTTGTTGCCATGTGCAAAGATAGGGTTCGGCCAGAAATGATGAAAAAGTTTTTTTTATTTCACGCAAAAGCGCAAAAGAATCGCAAAGATACCAGATATAGTCATTGCGTCTTTTGTATAAAACTTAGCACCTTTGCGAGAAGTATTTAAATGAGTTTATACATCTTTCCCGGCAAAGAAGAAACTACAGATTGAAACTCCAGGTTAAGAATTGCTGCTGCCACAGCACTACTGCTAAGCCCACTTTTAATATTTATTTCATCAATCGGAACGGATTCTTTTTCTTTTAAAATATCAAGAATAATTTTTTCATCTTTTGTTAGTTCAATGAAAAGTTCTTTTTGAATCTTGTTTTTTGTTTTTTGATTTTTTTCTTCCCAACTCATCAGTTCAATCAGTTCCTGGGCATCGGTAAGTAATACCGCCTTGTTTGTTTTTATTAAATAATTACAGCCGGCACTTTTGCTATCCGTTACTTTTCCGGGGAAAGCAAATACATCTTTATTATATCCGTTTGCCAATTCTGCCGTTATCATGCTTCCACCTTTTATGCTGGTTTCTATAACGATCGTTGCATCACTCATGCCTGCAACAATCCGGTTACGGGTTGGAAAATTATGTTTGTCAGGTTTCGTTTTGCTTTTAAATTCTGTAAATAATCCTCCGCCATGCTTCAACATATCTTTTGCAAGCCCTGAATGCTGGGGTGGATAAATCTGGTCAAGCCCATGGGCAAGTACACCAATTGTTGGAAGATCATTTTTCATAGCGGCTTTATGTGCAATGGCATCCACACCATAAGCCATACCACTTACAATGATCAGGTTTTGTTCTTTTCCACCGGATCCTGCGGACTCATTGAGTCTTTCGGATAATTCTTTTAATAGTTTATCGGTAACCTGTTTTGCATAATCCGTATGGTTTCTTGTGCCGATAACCGCAATGATTTTTGAAGCATTTAAATCAGCATCCCCTTTATAAAATAAAAGAGTGGGGGAGTCGTAACAATTTAATAAACGCTTCGGATAATTTTTATCCGATAAGAATAACGGTTTGATTTTATATTTTTCAATAAATTTTATTTCATCCTCTGCATTGGAAAAATCATGAAAGGTTTTGATAGCTTTTGCCCGTATAACTCCAATGCCTTCAATTTTTTCCAGGCTACTTTGTTTTGCATTAAAAATTGAAGAAGCTTCTCCAAATTCTGTTGCAAGAATTTTTGCATGTACACAACCGATGTTTGGTACTTCGGTTAAGGCGAGTTGGTATAAAAGTTCTGAATGCAAGTTCTAAGTAATAAGTTTTAAGTTATAGGTTTTCGGTTGTGAGTTTCAAATATACTTTGAACTCCTGATTCCTGAATCAGCGTTTATAACTTACGACTTAAAATTAATTACTGGCTTACTACTTTCATCTCTGTCCTCCTGTTCATCGCTCTGCCTTCTTCTGTTTTATTGGAAGCAACGGGTTTCGAAGAACCAAATCCTTTAGAAGTTAACCGGGCAGCTGCAATTTTTTTATTAATC
>JANLSA010000259.1:0-18783 GCA_031362085.1 Bacteroidota bacterium
AGGAAAACGATAATGGCAATATAGCCCGTAAGGCTGCTGAAAAATTGGCGAAGTTCTTTCTTACAAATAGACCACATGTGGTGCAAAATACATTGAAGATTTTAGATTTTTGATTTTTGATTTCGTGTAATACGTAAACAGTAGAGTAACTTTTTCTACATATGTCAATAAAAAAAGTCTTCAATATTGAAGACTGTCATTTGAAATATCATTAACGACATTTTTTTTCTCCTTTCCCGAAATAATGGGGATAGGTAAAGGGTATTTGCTACACCGAGAAACTTTCGCCACATCCACAAGTCCGGCTTGCATTTGGATTGCTGAAGTAGAATCCTTTTCCATTCAATCCATCACTGAAATCTAAAGTTGTATTAACTAAGTATAAAAAGCTTTTTAAATCTGTAACCACTTTCACACCATTATCTTCAAACTCCTGGTCCATGGGTTTTTTCTCATTATCAAAATCAAGTTTATAACTCAAACCGGAACAACCGCCTCCAACTACTCCAACTCTTACAAAATAGGACTGGTTATCTGCAACACCGGCATCCAGCATCAATTGCTTTACTTTCTCCTTTGCTTTATCGCTTATGTATATGCTGTTTTCTAAAGCCACACTCATAATCAAAATTTGCTTTACGCTATTAGCTTCAAGCTCCAAGCTTATAGCTCGCAGCTTATTGCTTACAGCTTTTAATGAATCACACTCTCTTCAAACTTCACTTCTTCCAAACCGTTCTTTTTGCGGTAATCATTCACAGCCGCTTTAATAGCATCTTCTGCCAGAACCGAACAGTGAATTTTTACAGGTGGAAGATTGAGCTCTTCCACGATAGTCATATTGTCAATCTTAATTGCTTCGTCAATATTTTTTCCTTTCAACCATTCTGTTGCAAGAGATGATGAAGCAATAGCCGAACCGCAGCCAAATGTTTTAAACTTAGCATCTTTAATAGTACCAGTAGCTTCATCCACTTCTATTTGCAGACGCATAACATCGCCACATTCTGGTGCACCAACCAGTCCGGTGCCAACATTGCTTTTCGTTTTATCCAGCGTACCTACATTTTGTGGGTTCTGGTAGTGTCCGAGTACTTTTTCTGAGTATGCCATTATATTTAAAATTTTAAATTTAAAATTGAATATTTAAAACCCCTTGCTATTTTCAAACTACTTCTTAAAATTTGAAATTTGCAATCTTCAATCTATAATAATTAATGATGTGCCCATTCAATGCTTTCCATATCTATGCCTTCCTTAAACATTTCCCAAAGCGGACTCATTTCTCTTAATTTAGTTACCGTTTTTGAAACTGCTTCTATTGTATAATCAATCTGATCTTCTGTTGTAAATCTTCCTAAACCAAAACGCAATGAACTGTGAGCCAAATCATCTCCCAAGCCTAATGCTTTTAAAACATAAGAAGGTTCTAAGGATGCAGATGTACAAGCAGAGCCAGACGAAAGTGCAATGTCTTTATTAAAACCCATCAGCAATCCTTCGCCTTCCACATATTTGAAAGAAATATTTGTAACATGTGGCAAACGATATTGTTTACTTCCATTTATATAAGCTTCTTCAAGCTTCATCAATCCATTTTCTAATTTATCACGCAGCACACTTAATCGTTTTGCATCAGCTTCCATTTCATTCATGGCAAGTTCACATGCTTTTCCAAAACCAACGATGCCCGGAACATTTAATGTACCACTGCGCATTCCTCTTTCATGACCGCCGCCATCCATTTGTGCAGTTACTTTCACTCTTGGATTTTTTCTACGAACATATAATGCCCCAACCCCTTTTGGCCCGTACATTTTATGTGCAGTCATTGCCAGTAAATCAATTCCGTCTTTATTTACATCCACCGGAATTTTTCCGACAGCTTGAGTTGCATCTGTAAAAACAAGTACGCCATGTTTTTTTGCAATTACACTTATTTCTTTCATCGGCATTACCGAACCAATTTCATTATTGGCATACATAATGGCAATAAGAATTGTAGTTGGCTTTATCGCCGCTTCTAATTCCACCAAATCAATAAGCCCGTCATCGTTTACTTTCAGATAGGTTACTTCGCCACCTTCTTTTTCTATATGCTTGCAAGTGTCTAATACCGCTTTGTGTTCTATATTGCACGTGATAATGTGATTGCCTTTACTGGCATACATTTCATAGACACCCTTAATAGCCAGGTTGTCGCCTTCTGTTGCACCTGAAGTAAAAATAATTTCCTTTGCATCCGCACCTATCAATTTTGCCACTTGTTCGCGGGCATCATCAACTGCACCTTCTGCCTGCCAGCCAAACGGATGATTGCGGCTTGCTGCATTTCCAAAACTCTGGGTAAAATAAGGGATCATTGCTTCTACCACACGAGGGTCGCAAGGTGTCGTGGCATTGTGATCTAAATAAATTGGAAGCTTAACCATAAATCTTCTTTGTTTTCGTTTCTGTGAATAACAAAATTAACTCAATTGGCTCTCTTTAATACCCTGTCAGCTTCGTATCGTTCTGTTTTTACCAATTTCGTAAACCCTTATTTTTGTTTATGATCTTAATAACCCCTGTTTTGTTGTTGCTTTTCCTTTTTTGGCTACTATTTCAAACAGGCGTTCATTTGTAAGTTTATAGTTTCAAAAAAAAATCAGACATGAAAAAAATTGAACATATTGGCATTGCGGTAAAGAGTTTTACTATTTCAATTCCGTTATTTGAAAATCTACTGAATACAAACTGCTATAAAACGGAATTGGTAGAATCAGAAAAGGCAAACACGGCTTTTTTTAAAACAGGTGACACAAAGATTGAACTTTTGGAAAGTACTGACGCTGATGGAGTGATTGCAAAATTTATTGAAAAAAAAGGCGAAGGCATTCATCATATTGCTTTTGATGTGGAAGATTTAGAAGCTGAAATGAACCGAATGAAACAGGATGGCTTTCTACTACTAAATGAAAAGCCAAAAAAAGGAGCAGACAATAAATTAATTTGTTTTCTTCATCCTAAAACGACGAATGGAATTTTGATAGAGCTTTGTCAGGAAATAAAAAAGTAAGCTTAAAAAATATTTTCCAAAACAAATAGTATATTCAAACTGCTCGTTATCTGGGAAACAATTGAATACTATGTATTATCATCAGCTTCAGAATTCTGCAACCCTAATTTTTCAACGGCAATTTGAGATGCGATTTGAGAAGCATCTTTTTTATTGAAGGCTTTTGCCTGTGCAAGTACTTCACCATCTACTACAGCACCAATTGTAAATAAGCGGCGGCCGTTTTCAATTTTTTCCTCAAGAGTTTCAAACTCCAGGTTTTTTCCATTTTTATTTGCCCAACCATATAATTTGTTTTTATGATTGATTTCAAGATTTTCCAAATCATCCATAAACATATGAGGTAGTATTATATGATCCATCACCCAGCTGCTTGTTTTTTTATAACCCATATCTAAATAGATAGCGCCTACTAAGGCTTCCAACGTATTTCCAAAAATCTGGCTCACTTTTAATGAACCATCGAGTTTATTGAAATACGTAATTTTTTTTAACCCCATTCGAATTGCAATATCATTCAATTGCTGACGGTTAACCATTTTACTCCGCATCTCGGTTAGATAACCTTCACCTTTGTAGGGGTAACGTTTGAATAGATAATCGGCAACAAAGGCACTAAGTATGGCATCGCCCAGGTATTCAAGGCGTTCATTATTTTCGTCGGCATTCTCCCGGATACTTCGGTGTGTAAGTGCCGTTTTGTACAATGAAATATTATTCGGCTTGTAGCCAAGAATATTCTTCAACTCCTTTTTAAAGGAAGAACCGGGAGACTTTATGAATAAATTTTTAAAAAAATCCACTGCGCAGTAAGCTACAAAAAATCTCTGAAAAAAAATGAATTGACAAACAACAATTTTTTTTACGAATCAATTCGTATCGGAATTAAAATGCTGCAACAAATACAAATTTGTATTCATCCATATTCTGCATTTCCTTTTGCAATTGCTGTTTGTGTTTACGTTGCGGTTCGAAATTATTTTTATCACTCAGCATATTTTTTTACAATAACACATGCATTGTGCCCGCCAAATCCAAACGTGTTGCTAAGTGCTGCACGAACTGTTCTTTTTTGTGCAGTCTGAAAAGTATAATTCAAATTTGGAAGATTGGGATCGTCAGTAAAATGATTTATTGTTGGCGGCACAATATCATTAACCACTGCCTGAATACATGCAATAGCTTCTATTACACCTGCAGCTCCAAGACAGTGACCTGTCATTGATTTAGTAGAGCTGATATTTAAATTTTTCGAATGTTCACCAAACACTTCTGTAATTGCTTTTATTTCTGCGCCATCCCCTAACGGTGTTGCTGTACCATGTGTATTAATATAATCAATGTCAGTTGCCTGCATTCCTGCATCTTTCAAAGCAGCTATCATCACATTTCTTGCACCCAACCCTTCTGGATGGGGAGCAGTTAAATGATATGCATCGGCGGTAGCACCAGCACCAGCCACTTCACAATAAATTTTTGCACCCCGTTTTTTGGCATGTTCCAATTCTTCAAATATTACAACACCAGCGGCTTCTCCCATTACAAAACCATCCCGGTCTTTATCATAAGGACGTGATGCGGTTTTTGGATCATCATTTCTTTCGCTTAATGCTCTCATTGCGTTAAATCCTCCGACACCTGCTTCACTTACTACAGCTTCAGCACCACCTGTAACTATAATATCAGCCTTACCCAATTTAATTAAGTTCGCTGCTTCCATCATTGCATTGGTAGATGATGCACATGCACTCACAACAGCAAAATTTGGTCCGCGGAAACCATGCCGCATAGATATTTGCCCAGCAGCAATATCTAAAATCATTTTTGGAATAAAAAAGGGATTGAAGCGGGGTGTACCATCCCCTTTTGCAAAATTGATTACTTCTTCCTGAAAAGTTATTAAACCACCTATACCACTTCCTAATACAATACCTACACGATCTACATCAACATTTTCCTTTGATATGCCTGCATCTTTCATAGCCTGATCACTTGCGACCAATGCAATTTGTGTAAAGCGATCCATTTTTCTTGCTTCTTTTCTGTCTAAAAAAGCAACTGGGTCGAACCCTTTTATTTCGCAGGCAAAACGTGTTTTAAATTTTGATGCATCAAAGAGTGTAATCATATCCGCCCCACTTACACCATTGATCAGCCCATTCCAGTAATCATTTACTGTATTGCCTAATGGGGTTAAAGCACCCATTCCCGTTATTACTACTCTTTTTGTTTCCATATAGAGAGAAATTTTTTAAATCCGGCTTTTGCTTATTAAAATTTGATAATCGCTTTTTTTAATTGCTGTACACCGAAATAAATACTGCTGGTGTATAAACTATAGCGCAAAGTAAAGATAAGATTCGGGATGAATAAAAACTGTTCTTTTATTAGCTTATACTTATTGAAATTTGAATACTTGCAGATTTAAGCCGGAGTTTATAATGATTGCCTTATCTCTATGAAAACTGATTTGTATTTGCAGACTGGCAGGCAATGTTTTGAATTTCTAACTAAGCTACAAGATGATTCTATTGATTAGAACTTAAAAAATATCTATGCTTTAATCAAATAATGATAATAAAAACCGCCTTCGCTGCAATTGCAGTTAGAAGGCGGTATTATTTTTTATTCCGTTTATTGTGCCGTATTATAAATAACAGGCAGACAGAATTTAATCATTACTTAGCATGCTCATCCAAATAAGCAACAGCCTGACCAACTGTAGTGATGGTTTCAGCCTGCTCATCGGGGATAGAGATGTTGAATTCTTTTTCAAATTCCATAATGAGCTCAACGGTGTCCAAAGAATCGGCACCCAAATCGTTGGTAAATGAAGCCTCATTTGTAACTTCTGCTTCGTCAACTCCTAATTTGTCAACGATTATCTTCTTAACTCTTAATGCGATGTCTGACATGTTTGTAAAATTTGATTATGGGTGCAAAAATAGAATTTTTGAATTAATAGCAAGGGATTGTTTTGCTTTTTTAAAATTTTCTTCAAAGGTTGGTTTTCAGGGCTTTGATGCTTCTTTTTAATAATATTTAATTTTTGCTGAAGATGAGCTACACTATTGACTTCTTAATATCTGACAGATTAAGGCAAATAATTGCTTCCGATTGCTCATTATATTTACTTTGTATTTACTGATTTGGTAAGTTCAAAATTATCTTTTAAAAAATTCTGTATAGATGTAAATAGTTCTTTGTAATTTGAATCTTCTCTTTTTAGTACAAACCAATTATACTGCATGGCATTAAAAATTATTGATTATGGAACTCACGAATACCGGCAAATGGTAAAACTGCGGGATGATTTGTTGCGTAAGCCGCTGGGATTATCTTTTAGTAAAGAAGAACTGGAATCTGAAAAAGAAAATATGCTGATTGCCGCTTTTGATGATGATGATATACTTGGATGCTGTATGCTTGTTGAAAAAGATCCCGAAACGGCAAGGTTACGCCAAATGGTTGTTTTAAATAATCTTCAAGGGAAAGGAGTGGGAACTGCTATATTACAATTTGCAGAAAACCTGGCAAGAGACCGTGGGTATAAAAAAATTATGATGCATGCTCGAAAAAACACATCTGACTTTTTTGAAAAATCAGGTTATAAAATAACCGGAAATGAGTTTATTGAATTGACGATACCACATTTTGTAATGACAAAGGAGTTGTAAAATTATCCGATAAGATTTATAATTAGTTGTTGTTACAATATTTTTCTGCCCATATACTCAATCATATCGCCTGATTGTATCAATTTTTTTCCGCTTACATCTCCATTGTACCAATAGATCCAGGCATGAGTAATACTGTTATTAAAATGAACTTCAGTAATTTCTCTCCGGTATTCCTGTACCTCATCCGGCTCTACAGTTACCCCTTCGTAATCATCAAGCTGACCGATAGCCCATGCAAATTCGTTTTCATTTTTAATGGTATATAACTCCCCAACGATAAATGTATTATCATTTGTTTTTATCCCTGCAGGATAAATGCCTAAATCAAAAAGCTTTCCTCTTACTCTTGCATTGCCTATTAAAGTAAAATAACGGCTGATATATTCATAGGCAGGGCTGCGGAAACCGCTGCGCAGAGAACCATATACAAATAATTGCTTCATGTAAAAATATTATCGAATCGACTAACAAAACAAAATAACGACCAACTCAATGTATTATTCAAAAATATCATTTCTTGAAATTTTAATTCAAATGGGTATAGCGCATTAAAAGTACAAAGAGATTTTCAATCAGCCTTCAACTAAAAAACAAAAAACTTCTTTAGGACCATGTACTCCCACCACCAATGTTTTTTCTATATCGGCTGTACGGCTGGGACCGGTAGCAAATGTGATCAATGAAGGAATTTTATTCCCATATTTTTCTTTTATTAATTGCAAAGCATCTTTAATATCTACTACTAACTGACTTGTAAAGGCTATACAAATATGAATGGGTGCATATACACTTGTATTTCGACCGCTTCCTTGTGCAGCACTAAGCATCATACTACCTGTACGGGCTATCAACGCTTCACAACCTGTAACGGAAACATCGCAACCACTCAAGTCAGTTGTTACCAATCGTTCGCTACACTGACTACCCAGCAATTCAACTAAATTCGGTTCGATACAATAAACTTTTTGCCAATCTTGTTTTTTAATCAAACTGTTTATCTGAAATGCAAGCTCCTGCCTGTTTACACAATAAATAAACCTCCCTTGCAATTTTGTAAACTGTTCTGCAAATTCGATCTCAGGTTCTTGCGGTAAAGGAGCAAAAACAGGTTCATTATTTTCACTTTTAGGAAAAGGTAAAGGCGTTGGATGAGCCAACGCCTGTCTTATTTTTTTTAATATATTTTCTTTCGATTGAGATACGTTCATTTCCTTGATTACATTGATGGTGCTAATCCGATCGTTCCTTCCTGTTCACTTATTGGTTTACTTTCTTCTTTTATTGGAGTTGCAATAGCTGGTTCTGCTGCTGGTGTATCTTCCAGGTCCACAACGTCGAGCAATTTCTTTTCTTCAAACGGTCTTTTACCAATAAGTAATTCCACATCGCTTTGAAACAATACTTCTTTTTCCAATAACGCTTCGGCAAGCAATTCGACTTGTGCCTTTTTTTCGATTAACAGATTTTTTGTACGTGTATATGCCTCGTCTATTAATTTACGTACTTCATGATCTATTAGTTTTGATGTTTCTTCACTATACGGTTTTGTAAAAGTGTTTTCCTGCTGCGGATCATAATAACTAATATTCCCTATTTTATCATTCATGCCATAAATTGTTGTCATAGCATAAGCAATACGGGTTAATTGTTGCAAATCGTTCTGTGCACCAGTTGAAATTTTGCCAAAGAAAATTTCTTCTGCAGCTCTTCCGCCAAGAGTCATACATATTTGATCGGTAAGTTGATCGGTATTATAAAGATACTGTTCCTTCGGAGTATATTGAGCATAACCTAATGCAGCTGTTCCTCTTGGCACAATTGTTACTTTTAATAAAGGATATGCATGCTCCAAATACCATCCGCAGATGGCATGACCTGCTTCATGATAAGCAATGATTCTTTTTTCATGAGGTGCAATGATTTTATTTTTCTTTTCTAATCCTCCAATTACCCGGTCCACTGCATCCTGAAAATCTTCCATGCTTACAGAGTCTTTTCCTTTTCTGGCTGCTATCAGTGCTGCTTCATTGCATACATTGGCTATATCTGCTCCGGCAAATCCCGGGGTTTGTTCAGCTAGTTTATGAATATCTAATGTCTTGGAAATTTTTATTGGTTTCAGATGCACTTTAAAAATATCCTCTCTTCCTTTTACATCGGGCTTGTCAATGGAAATCTGACGATCAAATCTTCCCGGTCTTAATAATGCACTGTCCAATACATCGGGGCGGTTAGTTGCAGCCAATACAATGATTCCGGTATCCGTTCCAAAGCCATCCATCTCAACGAGCATTTGATTCAGTGTACTTTCACGTTCATCATTGCTCATCATCATATTTTTTCCTCTGGCTCTGCCTATTGCATCTATCTCATCTATAAAAATAATACAAGGAGCTTTTTCCCTGGCTTGTTTAAATAAATCTCTTACCCGGCTTGCACCCACACCTACAAACATTTCAACAAAATCAGATCCGCTTAAACTAAAGAACGGAACCTGTGCTTCACCTGCCATTGCTTTAGCCAATAATGTTTTACCTGTGCCCGGAGGCCCAACCAGCAATGCACCTTTTGGAATTTTGCCACCCAGTGCTGTATATTTTTTTGGATTTTTTAAAAAATCCACTATCTCCATCACTTCTACTTTTGCTTCATCCAGGCCAGCTACATCAGCAAATGTGATATTTACTTTAGTGCCTTTATCAAACAAAGTTGCTTTTGATTTGCCGATATTAAAAATACCGCCTGGTCCACCGCTACCACCAGCACCACCACTCATTTTACGCATCAACAAAACCCAGATACCGATTATTATAAGTATTGGCAGTAAAAAATTTATTAACGGTGCAAACAAATCTTTCTCTGTATCTACTACTTCTTTAACCCGGTTATTATCAGCAATATTATTTCGAGCATAGAAATCATCCATTCTTTTTGAAAAATCATCGCCGGAATATCTAAAATATAATTGAGGCCCTTCGGCTGTCATTTTCCCTCCGTCTTTCTTAATTAAGGCCTCGTATTTATTTATGCTTTCTTTTTTTAAAAATATCTTGATCTTTTTCTTATTCTCAATATTCTCGTAATGATCAACGTCATTACTCAACAGCATTTCCTGAAACTGTTTAAGATCCGTTTTCCCCATTTCATCTTTAAAAGGATTGCCGAATAATGTAAAGCCGATTAAGAAAGCAAAAATGATTGCATAGATCCAATAGATGCTGAACTTAGGCCCTTTTTTAGGATTATTGGGATCATCACCTGGTTGAGGTGTTCTATTACCAAATCCACGTTTATCATTTTGATTATTGGGTTGCTGCGACATAATTTTTTTTCTGATTTATTTCTGGTAAAGAGATCAAATCTCTTTACTTGTTTGTTATTTATTTATTAATTTGTTAATCCGTTATTTCTTCTGAGACTGCATCACTCCACAATTCTTCCAGCCTGTAAAATTTTCTTGCATCGGGTAGCATAACATGCACTACAACATTTACGTAATCAATCAGCACCCAGTTGAGTTTTTGATAACCTTCATGTTTATACGGATTTTCATCGCAGTTTAATTTTATTTCATGCTCCACATTTTCTGCAATGGCACGTATCTGTTGCGTATTACTTGCTTCGCAAACAATAAAAAAATCAGCAACTGCTTCATTTATCTTCCGTAAGTCAAGTGAAATTATTTTTTCCGCTTTTTTATCACGAATGGCCCGGATGATTGTCTTTAAAATTTTTGAGTTCTTAGTTAAGCGAACTGCGGTTTTCTTTTTACGTTTTGTAAGGGCGATTAATTGTTCCAAATAGTGATTTGTTTATAGTTTATCGTTATTAGTTTATAGTTTACTGAGATCTTGTTTTGTTTAAGGATATTACGAAAAACTGAAAACCATAAACCATAAACTCATTACTTTGTCAAAAATAGCAATAATTGCCACATCAGCCCCCTTCTAATTCCATTGGTTCCTCTTTTATTGAACTTCAGACTGTTGACAGTACCAACAAATATGCCATGGGATTGATTCATGCGGGAATGGCACAACATGGTACCGTCATATTTACACATAACCAATCAGCTGGAAAAGGTCAAAGGGGTAAAAACTGGATCTCGGAACCGGGAGTAAATATTTTATTATCGGTAATAATAAAACCTGAAGGGTTAAAATTGACTGATCAATTTCTTTTTAGCGCAGCAATTTCATTAGCTGTTTTAGATTTTTTTAAAAATTATGCAGGAGATGAAACAAAAATAAAATGGCCAAACGATTTATATTGGCGTGACAGAAAGGCGGGGGGAATTTTGGTGGAGTCTGTTGTTCGGAGTCAACAGACTGGAATGGGGAATTGGGAATTGGGAATTAGGAATTCAGAATCATCGGTCATTGATCATCATTCATCTGCCATCAATCAACCTCCATCTCAAAATAATTGGCAATGGGTAGTGGTGGGAATAGGAATCAATATCAATCAAACAAAATTTCCGGATGATCTAGCTAATCCTGTTTCATTGAAACAGATTACGGGAAAAAATTTTGAACCCGTTGATTTGGTAAAAGAATTATGTAATTGTTTGAATCAACAATTCAATTTACTCGTAAGTAGCGAAAGAGAAAGTATTTTAAAAAAATATAATCAGCATTTGTATAGATTAAATGAAATAGCAAAGCTGAAAAAAAATAACCGGGTATTTGAAGCTGTCATTAAAGGCGTTTCGCAATCAGGAAAATTAATGACAACTCACTCTATTGATGAAGAGTTTGGATATGGTGAAGTTGAGTGGATGAATGAAGAAAGGAATTAGGAATTGGTAAATTGGGAATTGGGTCAACAAATCCATCATCCAATATTAATTTGATGCATTTTTTTTAATGACCAATTGATCTGCTGATTTTCAAGGCTATTGTCCCAATTCCTAAATCCTCCAAAGGAGTTCCTTCGGAACAAATAAACCAATTCCTATTTGGCTTTCCAAAGTGAAAACGTTCTAGACAAATTAAAGCCCCATCGAAATTGCCCTTTGCCCCAACTGCTGGTTGTTTTTGGCAAAAACCGATTTTCTAAAGTTTCTCTTGCATTTGTAAAATTTAAATGAAACACATGACCGCCGGTGAGTATTTCAAAACCAATACTGAGGGGATCATGAAATTTAATACTTCCCTGTGAGGGCAATGCAAAAAAAGCTTCACTGCTTTCGCTACGAAAGGCATGAAAATAATCGGCAAGGATATTTACAGACTTGCTTACGGGAAAGCGAATAGCCCCACCAATCGCAAACATTGATTTATCATCGTTTGGAACCACATGTCCCTGCGTTAAAAAAGTAGGATTGAGTTGGAGACTTACTTTGCCAATTTTTTTTGCAACGATTAACTGAAATACCTGGCTGGTACGATCAGAAAAATCAAGAAAATAATTTTCATCTGTAGGAAAAGTGGATTTGTCCATTGTGGAAATACAATTATTTACAAATATTGCTAATGAGATCGGCGTGCTATTATCTGTTGTTTGCTGTAAAAAGCGATACTTAATTCCGGTTTCTACAATTCTCGAAAGATTACCTGCTGCCTTTGCACGGGCTATCGTTATATCAAGATTTTTGCCCAACCCAATTTCAAATCCAATTCGGACATCAGTTGTATTATCTAATCCAAAAAAATTTTTAATACCTCCCAAACTGCCACCAACATCGCCAAAATTATGTGTTACTTTAAAATCCATTTTCCCTTTGCCTACTAATTCTGTGGTATTGGCATTTATAACCCGCTCAGAATTAAAAATGACAACTGGGGTTTTACCCTCTTCTTTCTTTTCACCTTCTTTTAAAAGATCATCTGTTGTTTGAGCACTAAGAATTGTGACAATAAAGAATAAAGGTGCTAAAAATAATTTCTTCATACAATCAGTTTTTTGTTTACAAATAATCGAAAATAAAATCAATTTGGTTGCTTAAATCTTTTTTTTAAAGATAAGATGGCGAAATGAATAAATCAGGATGCCTGATAAATAGAAAAATCATTCACAGGGCCTTGAATAAAATCAGCTTTAGCTCCCGGCGTTTATTATTTCTTCGGCATGTGCTTTATTTTTTGGTTTGGTAAAAATTTTACGAATGACGCCTTTTTCATCTATCAAAAATGTAGTACGCAGCACACCCATATATTCATGACCAAACATTTTCTTCAAATCCCACACACCATATTTCTTCAGGATTGTATGTGTCGTATCAGCTATTAATGCAAAAGGAAGATCATATTTATTCTCAAATTTTTTATGTTTCTTCATATTATCGGGACTTACTCCAAGTATCTCAAAGCCCTTTTGCTTTAACAAAGAATAATTATCCCGCAGGTTGCATGCCTGTATTGTGCAGGTGGGAGTATCATCTTCCGGATAGAAATACAAAACCAATCTCTTCCCTTTATAATCTGACAAAGAAATTTTTTTCCCGTTCTGATCATTTCCAGAGAATGCGGGTGCTTTGTCTCCTTCTTTAAGTGTTACCATTTGTTTCTTATTTCTTTTTTATAGTTTTCTTTTTACTACTTACAACTTTCTTCTTGTTACTACTTTTTTTCTTTTTTACAGGTGGCGTATAGGGCAGCCGCTTAAACCACCATTCTTTTATTGTTTTATTACCAACCAAATCTTCTACCATTACTTTTAAATGATGAACCCCATAAGGACATCGTTCATCAAAATTATAAATCCAGTTACGGCTTTTATCATTTGTAAATAGCAGCCAGCTACTGTCAAGTTCTGCCCTGAAATTTTTTATACCTGAAATATCAGTTGGTGAAAACAGTATTCTTGAAGCGGCGCTAAGATTAATTGTGTCTTTCGATCCGATCGAATTTAAAATGGGTGGAGCAAGATCAAGTAATGCCACAAAAGAACCAAATGCACCTGACTTAAATGAAAGCCATTTTTCAGAATTATTTATTTCCCACTCGGGTTTTATTACAGCATTACTCCCATTTCTCTGAATAAAAATTTTATCCATCCACTCATATCGTATCGCTTTTGTCGGTTTTATCCTGATACTGATTTCTTCGTGTACCGGAAACGAATTATCATTTAATTGATGCAATGCAGAAACAGCATTTATACTTACCGCATTGCTTCGGTAATAAACGGGTTGAATGGTATCATAAATACAACCTTCCGGCAAATAGGCCTCAAAATCGGTTTTCTCAAAAACATTCACATAGTTGGGTATAAAACCGGGTTCAGCTACACGATTGTATTTATTTGTATTTAAACTATCATCATATTGAATTTTGAAATTCAATGTTGAAAAATTTTTACTGGCATCCCCTATTTCAATAGTTATTATATGCTGCAAGGTATCGTTGAGAAATATTGTTCCGTCTTCGTTATAAACATGATAAACACTTCGGGCATCACCCGCCAATGGAGAAATATGCTGTAAATAACCTTTGCCGGATTTATAAAACCGGTAGTCTATCTGCGCATTGATATACTCTGATTCTATATAATCAATTTTATCTAAAATAAATTCAGAAATCCGTTCCTCGTCTTTAAATAATCTTGCTGTATATATTCCATTGGGGTTTTGCGAACCGGAGAACCGATCAAATGCCTGTATTGCAAAACTTAACTTATTCAATCCTGTTTTTACAACTGGAATTTTGGGTAGTATATAACCGCTGTCTGTTTTTTTTACAGGGAAAAAAATGGGCGTTTGATAATATGTACTGATACTGCGGTCATACATCGCCAATTTAGATATTGAAGGGGGTACTCCATCTTCAACTGAAAAACCAAATAGCAAAGGATTCACACTTTTATCTGTTTTTGTTTCCCTTATTTCAAAATGCAAATGAGGCCCCTGCGATCCACCTGTATTTCCATTGTATGCAATAAACTGTCCTTTATGTACGGGGAATTTTTCTTTTTCTATATTCAGTTCAACCGCCCAGGATTCCAATTCATATTGCTTTTGTAAAACATACTGATGCAACTGCGGAAAAAAATCATTCAAGTGTGCATACAAAGTTGAATACCCGTTTGGATGTTTGATTATAATAAATCTTCCAAAGCTTTGCGATCTTACCCCCACATAAGCTATATAGCCTTCTGCAGCTGCATACACGGGCATATTGACTTTTTGATCTGTTCGAATGTCCAGCCCCATATGCCAATGATTGGGCCTTAACTCGCCAAAGTTGGCAACAAGCTCCATTGGGATGTCTAATGGATTTCGAAAATAGTGTTGAGGATATTTTGAAGGTTGAGAAAATGCAAAAGAAGTAATAAGTAAATATGTGCCGGTATATTTTGAAAAGAAAACGATGAAACGAATTAAAATATTTTTAGAAAACTGCATTTTTGAAATTCATTAAGAGTTATCTGCAAACTTAAAACCTATTCACTTAATTTCTCATAGCAATTAAAAAGATGTTAGTTAAGTTATTTACTGAAAAAGGATTAACCCGGCCTGATGAAATGGAAATTTAAAGCCGGCACGGCCGTCCATAAATTTAAACTCTGCAACCAAATCAATTATTATTATCTTTTCAGCATGAAGCGTTTTATCTTTTTTGCTTTACTCATCTATCTGAGTTTTATTCTCAGCGGTTGCCCTTATGAAAGCCCGATACCGCTTGATGAAAAACCAACCGGAGCCATTGATTCATCTCTGCTGGGTTTTTGGTATGGCATCATAAAAGATGGAAGTGATTATTTTGGAATAGAAGCTTTGGAAATAGATAAGGAGACGGACAGTACTTATAAAATTATCCGGTATGGCAAGGCGATAAAAGGCGATATGATATTACCGGATACAGCTTATTTCACCGGTTTCACTTCAAAAATTGATGATCAGCTGTTCTTTAATATCGCTACGTCTATCGTAGAAGTTATTCCCCGAAAAAAGAAAGAACCCGAAATAAGAACAACAAAAATATATTACCTGTCACCTTTTTCAGTAAAGAACGATACCATGCAGGTTCGCACCATTACCGACGGATTTTATGGAAGAACACCCCGCTGGCAATCGAACGATGCCCTCAAACAAAAAATCAGAGAATTGATGTTGGAAAAAAAAGAAATTTACGATGATGTTTACAAACTCAATTACCGTAAGATGGAGAAGCCAAAAAAGTTTTTCTAATTAACGGCTATAATTGGGGAAAACCTATCTGAAAAATTTTTCACTTTATTAATTCAAAGCCCCTGCATTGCCTTAGATTTGCGCAATTTAAAGCCTTCCTAAATCTCCCGGAAAACCGGGAGACTTTAAAAACATAAAATGCCAAAAGACAATTCAATTACATCAGTACTTATTATTGGTTCAGGTCCCATCATTATCGGACAAGCTTGCGAGTTTGATTACTCCGGTACACAAGCTGCAAGAAGTTTACGAGAAGAAGGCATAAAAGTTATTCTTATCAATAGCAATCCAGCTACCATTATGACTGACCCCATGATGGCTGACCGGGTTTATCTTTTACCGTTAACTGTAGAAAGTATAGAACAGATTTTACAGGAAAATGAAATTGATGCAGTGTTGCCAACCATGGGAGGTCAAACTGCTTTGAATCTTGCCAAAGAAGCCGAAGACCTTGGACTTTGGAAACAGTATAATGTTCGGTTGATAGGTGTGGATATAAAAGCAATTGATAAAGCTGAAGACCGTGAAAAATTCCGGCAATGGATGTTACAACTTGGTGTACCGGTAGCACAGGCAAAAACCGCTAACTCTTTTTTAGAAGGAAAAGAATTTGCACAGGAAATTGGTTTCCCATTAGTAATCCGTCCATCCTTTACTTTAGGTGGCACAGGAGGTGGACTTGTTAATGATAAAGATGAGCTGGATGAAGCCTTGAACCGCGGATTGCAAGCATCACCTATTCATGAAGTATTAGTTGAGAAAGCCGTGTTAGGCTGGAAAGAATTTGAGCTGGAACTGCTGCGTGATGCAAATAACAATGTATGTATCATTTGTTCGGTTGAAAATTTTGATCCGATGGGTGTGCATACCGGCGATTCAATAACAGTTGCTCCTGCAATGACTTTAAGCGATACGGCTATGCAACTGATGCGTAACACAGCAATAATGATGATGCGGGATTTGGGAAATTTTGCTGGTGGTTGTAATGTCCAGTTTGCCTTAAACCCCGATACAGAAGAAATTATTGCTATCGAAATCAATCCGAGAGTAAGTCGTTCATCGGCACTTGCAAGCAAAGCAACGGGCTATCCCATTGCAAAGATTGCCGCTAAACTTGCTATTGGATATTATTTAGATGAATTGGAAAATCAGATTACGAAAACAACCTCAGCATTTTTTGAACCGGCATTGGATTATGTTATTGTAAAAATTCCCCGCTGGAACTTTGATAAATTTAAAGGAGCAAATGATACATTGGGATTACAAATGAAAAGTGTGGGTGAAGTAATGGCAATAGGCAGAAGTTTTACCGAAGCAGTTCAAAAAGCCTGTCAGAGCCTGGAGAACAATGCAGTTGGCCTGGGGTATTATGGAAAAAGTATGATGCATGCGGAAGAAATATTGCAACATATTAAAACCCCGAAATGGGATCGCATTTTTCGAATAAAAGATGCGCTGATGATGGGTGTGAGTGTCAATACCATTTCAAAAGCTACCAATGGAATTGACCGCTGGTTTCTTTATGAAATTCAAAAAATATGTGAGATAGAAAAAAAGATTGCAAAATATAAACTGGATACACTACCACTTGATTTATTGAAAGAAGCTAAAATAAATGGCTTCTCTGATGAACAGTTGAGCCGCATTATGAATGATGCCAGTGAAGATGAAGTGTATGAAAAAAGAAAAGCAGCAGGTATAACCAGAGTGTTTAAAATGGTGGACACCTGTAGTGCAGAATTTGAAGCGAAGACACCTTATTTCTATTCTACGTTTGAATAATTTTTTCTAATCAGCCCCATGCATGGTTATACTCGGTATTTCTGCTTTCTATCATGATTCGGCTGCTGTATTAGTAAAAGATGGAAGAATACTTGCAGCCGCTGAAGAAGAAAGATTTACCCGAAAAAAACATGATGCGGGTTTCCCTGCAAATGCAATAAAATTTTGTCTTCAATTTTCCGGATTGAAACTTTCTGAAGTTGACAGCTTTGTCTTTTATGACAAACCCTTACTCAAATTTGAGCGGCTGCTTGAAACCTATTATGCATATGCACCCCGCGGTTTTTTATCTTTTCTTAAAGCAATGCCGGTATGGATGAAGGAAAAACTTTTTCTGAAAAAACTAATTAGATCAGAATTAAAAAAAATTGACCCGGTTGATATAGGTAAAACAAAAATTTTTTTTCCTGAACATCACCTGAGTCATGCAGCCAGTGCATTTTATCCCTCTCCTTTTTCTGAAGCTGCAATCGTAACAATAGATGGGGTAGGTGAATGGGCAACCACTACTATTTGTAAAGGCACAGGAAATAAAATTGAAATTTTAAAACAATTGAATTTCCCACACTCCGTGGGTTTACTTTATTCTGCATTCACATATTTTCTTGGTTTTAAAGTAAACAGCGGCGAATATAAACTGATGGGGCTTGCGCCATACGGCAATGCTGGAAGTGAAGAAACCAAAAATTACATTTCCATAATAAAAAATAAACTGGTTACCATTTATGATGATGGTTCAATATTTATGAACCTGGATTATTTCAATTACCCGGTTGGCTTAAGGATGGTAAAAGACGAAGCATTTGAAAAATTATTTGACCTGAAAAAAAGAAACCCTGACGAAGAATTAAACAACCGGCATTGTAATCTTGCATTAGCCATTCAAACTGTAACAGAAGAAATTGTTTTAAAAATTACAGCACATGCAAAAGAATTAACCGGATCTGATAATTTATGTCTGGCTGGTGGCGTTGGATTGAACTGCATGGCAAATGGTAAAATAGAAAACAGCGGTTTATTTAAAAACATATTTATACAACCCGCAGCAGGAGATGCAGGGGGAGCAATCGGCGCTGCTCTTGCAGTGCATCATATTTATTTTGAGAAAGAACGAAATGATGACAACATAAATG